>CAYRPK010000226.1:0-2543 GCA_964426175.1 uncultured Eubacteriales bacterium
GCCGTCATTTATGCAGCGTGTAACAGGTGATGTATAATAAGTAATATCACCTACGGTACAATAGGAAACAGCAACATATTCTCTATCATAATAATCTGAAGTAATGCCGGTGATGGTAGAATAGAATTCGTAATATCCTTCGGATGCGCTTGTATTATTGAGATATACAGCATAAACATCCTTGACGACTACATCGTCGTTTGCAAAGTCAAGGGTAAGGACAGTACCGTCAAGACCTGCGGCTTCAAGCTGGTCTGCTCTTGCCATAAGAGTACCGATAGCAGTTACGGAATCTGCATTTTCGGTCCAGAAAGTGATATCTACAGCAGTTACAAAGCGCATATCATTTGCACCGTCAACAGTAACGCTGTCTCTCTTCTGTGCACCGAGACCGTTTATTGCCCAAGCTGTAGTTTCTTCTTCAAGCTCGGTTTTAGTTGAATTATATGTCTCAAATTCATAGATAGACATATTTGAATACTTGCCGTTGTTAGGACTGGTGATATATACACGAAGGAATTTTACCTTAATAGCACTAAAGGTGATGTGCTGACTGAAAACACCTGAGCCGTCGGCGGTTTCGCTGATAGAAGAAAGCGTTGCATCTGTAACATCTAACCAATAGTTGCCATCGGAGGAGTATTGGATCTTTTCGGCAGAAAGGCTGGGATAGTTGATTTCCCAATAAATATCAATAGTATCAACTGTGGTGGCGGTTGCGTATTGGATACCTGCATATGCAGGAGTTTCGGAACAGTTATTATTTGACTGCCAACGGTCGGACATAACGCCGTTATTAATGTTTGAGGCAGGTCCTGCATTGTTGCTGACAGAATCAACAAATGCGGTTTCGCCGATAGAGAGGTTATCGGTTTCGAGCGCGGCGATAGCGGAATTGATATTCTCCACACAGGTCATCATTGCGGCGGCCTGTGTTTCATCGGGAGAAGTGACACTGCTGTAGGCTTCGGCTTCGGTAACACGGGTTTCAAGGGTTGCCCATGTTTCGGGAGTATACTTATATTCAACGAGAGCAGCTGCCTCGGCTAATGCTTTGTTGAGATTATCAACAGCGGCATACTCAAGAGCTGCAACAGCATCAGTAAGTGCAGTAGTGCATGTAGTAAAGTCATCCTCTACAGCATCTTCATTAGCTAATGCTGCTTCAGCATTAGTAAGGGCAGTCTCAACGGCAGCCCAGGTTTCAGCAGTATAATAGGTAGAGGTAAGTGCATTTGCCTCAGCAACAGCGTTGATAAGACGATGCTTTGCCATAGCCTCGGTAGTGGTCGTACCGTAAATATAGATCTCTTTGATCTTGGGCATGTACTTATTATGACGGGTTACATATAATCTTACACCATAGATTTCAGTAGCTTCATCGAAGGTATATTCAATGGTCTTGTCGGTCAAAACACCTTCAACGTCGACCCACTGAGTGCCGTCATTATATGCAACAGTCCATTTTCCTGATGCCAAAGCATCATTGTCTCCGTCGCCACTTTCACCTGCGTTAGTAAGAATCGAGAAGCTGGTTGCAGTTACAGCAACATTATACTTAACGCCGCAGTAAATGTTGTAATTACCATTAGAACCACTCTTTGCAAACTGCCAAGTGGTGCTGTCATCTCCGTCGTTAAGGTTGAGATATTCCTCCGTGCCTGTCCAGTAGATGTTTTCGCCATTCATAAGGTACGAGACATCTTCACCTTCGATGTAGTTGTCGAATGCGGTACCTTGGGGGGCAATGTTGCCGGTGATCTCGTCAGCGCTTGCGAACATAACCGGCAGAGTTGCTGCACTCATGCAGGTTGCGGTAATTGCCGTAGCTGCAATTACCGATAAGGCTTTCTTTAAAAATGCCTTCATAAAAAAACTTCCTTTCAGTGTTTCATATCAGGATAAAAGAATTATACACAAAATATCCGACAAAGTCAAGACACATATAAATAAACATAATTTAATTATAAGCGGATATTTATGATAAAAAACAAAATTAGGCAAATTTGTTAATGGAATTGCCGTGAAATTTAATAAAATTTTTATACTATTAACAGCCAAATGTGGTAAAATTGCTTTACTTAGAATTGCAATGCGAATATTTGAAAGGATGAAAACGCTCATGAAAAAGCATTCTATTGTTAGACACATTGCAAGGCTTACCCTGTCTGCACTGTGTCTTGGCTTAACTTTAAGTGCTTTCGGCTGTCATGAAAAGGAGCAGGAAATAGAGCCTGAGGTAATACTGTTTTCCTCTTCCTTTGAAAAAAGCGAAGAAATAAAGGCAACAGAATCAACAGTTGAAAGCGGCAAGGTTTCTGCAGTTAAAAGTCCAGCCGGAACTTCAGGTATGACGGTGGAGGTAGGAACAGGTCCGTCCGTAACGTGGAATGATAAATATAAAGACGTAGGTTTTACGGGAGCAAATGCGCTTACTGTCCACGGTATTCACGAGGGCTCGGGCGAGGCTTATTGCAGTGATGTTATCTTTTCGGGACTTAACATTCCCGTTACCGAAAAGACCCGCATTTCATATGTAATAT
>CAYRPK010000227.1:0-2542 GCA_964426175.1 uncultured Eubacteriales bacterium
TAAATAATTCATATATGTTTAAGGTCAATAAAAACAGACAAATATATTATAGTATTCAGTTGACAAATCGGTCGGTTTGGAATATAATTAGCCTGAATATATGTGAGTAATTATTTTGTTGGATATATACATAAATTCGTCGCTTTAGTACATGGGCAGACAGATACGGAGGAAAATAATTTTGTCAAATAACTATTATAACGGCGGTGCAAGAAAAAATAAACCGTCATCAAAAGGTAATGCAAGAAAATCCGGTGCAGAAAAGGATTTAGTATTGCCGGAAAGGGTTGTACCTTTACAGCAGAAAAACAATAGTAAAAAAAGGAATAATGCTGTCAAAAAGAAGCCTAAGCCTTCTGTTAAGGTTATTTCTTTAGGTGGACTTAACGAAATCGGAAAAAACCTTACTGTTTTTGAATACGAAAACGATATTTTAGTAGTTGACTGTGGCGTTGCGTTTCCTGATGACGAAATGCTTGGTGTTGACCTTGTTATACCCGATATATCATATCTCGAAAAAAATCGCGATAAGGTCAGAGCCATTGTTTTAACTCACGGACATGAGGACCATATCGGTGCGCTTCCTTATATTTTACCTAAAATCAATGTACCTGTATACGGTACAAAGCTTACCTTGGGTTTAGTTTCCCTTAAGCTTCGTGAGCATGGCCTTGAACGTCAGACTACCCTTATTGATGTTAATCCTGGCGATAAAATTAAATGCGGCGCATTTGAAGTGGAGATTATCCGTTCAAATCACAGTATTGCAGATGCTGTCATGCTTGCAATTAAATCTCCTGCAGGTGTTATCGTCCATACAGGCGACTTTAAGGTGGACTTTACTCCCATTGTGGGTAAGATGATAGATTTACCGAGGCTTGGTCAGCTTGGCAGTGAAGGGGTATTGTTGCTTCTCAGCGACTCAACAAATGCGGAGCGTACAGGCTATACCATGAGTGAGCATAAGGTTGGTGACTCCTTTAACAGCCTTTTCCAAAGGGCAGAGGGAATGCGTATTATAATCGCAACCTTTTCTTCAAATATCCACCGTATTCAGCAGATATTTGACCTTGCGGTCAAGTACGGCAGGAAGGTGGCTATTTCAGGCAGAAGCATGATGAATGTTATCAGCGTTGCCAATGAGCTTGGATATTTTAATATCCCCGATAAGCTGATTATTGACCTCAGCGATATAAGAAGATACAGGGACGATGAGATAGTAATTATTACCACAGGCAGTCAGGGCGAAACCATGAGCGCTCTTTACAGAATGGCTTTTTCCGACCACAGAAGCGTTAATGTTGGTGAAAATGACTGCATAATTATTTCGGCAAATCCTATACCAGGCAATGAAAAGCTTGTAGGACGTGTTATTAACGAGCTTTTAAAATTGGGAGCAAAGGTTATATATGAGTCTATCTATGAGGTGCATGTTTCGGGCCATGCATGTAAGGAAGAGCAAAAAATCATTCTCGGACTTACTCAACCTAAGTATTTTATGCCCGTCCACGGTGAATATAAGCATCTGTGCAGCCACGCAAGCACTGCCGAAAGTATGGGCATACCCCACGAAAATATTATTATAAGCGATATCGGCAGAGTTATTGAAGTCAGCGAGGACGGATGCAAATTTGTGGGAACGGTTCCTTCGGGTAAGGTGCTTGTTGACGGTTTGGGTGTCGGAGATGTCGGCAGCATAGTTCTTCGCGACAGAAAGCATCTCGCTGAGGACGGACTTATGGTTGTCGTGGCAACAGTCAGATTTGAAGAAGAAAGAAGAATTGTGGCAGGTCCTGACATTGTTTCACGCGGATTTGTTTACGTCAGAGAAGCCGAGGAGCTTATGGACGAGGCAAAGAGGATCGCAGCTCAGGCTATGGAAAGATGCTTATCAAGCGGTAATTTTGATTGGAATTCTCTTAAAAATTCCGTGCGTGACGAGCTTGGCGAATTTATTTTCACAAGGACAAAGCGCCGTCCGATGATACTGCCGATTATAATGCAGGATTAATTTTTGATTTTTATTTACGGAGGTGAGCTGCAGTATGAAATTTCCTAAATCTTCTTTTCAAGATGAATTGCTTTGCATTATTTTTGCCGCATGGCTTGTGGCGGTAGGAGCCTCTTTTACATCACTTAATGATAGAGTATTTATAATTAATGCGCTGATTTTTACTCTTACCTTGATAGTATGCGCCGTACTGCGGCACATTAACAGGAAACGCAGTCTTAATATGCAAAGTGCAATTGCAAAACAGCTTTCGGTTGATGATAAGGAAGCACTTGAAAACTTTCCCATGCCCTGTGCTGTTGTGGATAAGGATTGTAATCTCAGGTGGTTTAACAGCGCTGCTGAAAAAATGCTTTGCGACGGTGACGGTAATATAAGAGAACTCAGTTCTGTTTCCAGCGGAATATATCTTGAATTTGAAGGTCAGAGCTTTGAGGTAAATGCTACTGTTTCAAAGGTATGCTATTCTGTCTACGAGCGAAAGCTTGAAGTAAACGGCGAAACTCTCTTTGCACTGTATTTTCACAATGA
>CAYRPK010000228.1:0-2540 GCA_964426175.1 uncultured Eubacteriales bacterium
GCGTTTTTCCTTATCTCAAAAGTGCTTGTTTTATATTATGAGTGCTCGGGTGATGAACGAATTGAAGAAGCACTTTACAGAGCTTATAAGCAATTCAGAGAGCATATTCGTGGTAGTGTTATTCGTAATTGGGGTCATTCACGTTGGTTTGAAGGACTTATCGGTCTGTATTGGCTTTATGAGCGCCGTCCGGAAGATTGGATGATATCTCTTGCAGTGACTATTTATTCAACCGGACTTAATTATAAGGTGCTTTTTGAAAATTGGAAGGATCAGTTACCGAGAGATGAATGGTCTTATCAAACACATGTTGTTAATTTGGCTATGGCTATTAAGTCCGAAGCACTTATTTCTCGAATTACGGGTGGTGACCCGGATGCTTTTGCCGAAAAGATGGTAAATATGCTGTATACACACCATGGTACGGCTTACGGTCACTTTACGGGTGACGAATGTCTTTCAGGAACCAGCCCTATTCATGGTTCTGAGCATTGCGGTGTAGTAGAAGCTATGTATTCTTACGAAACACTCTTTGAAATTACCGGAAAATCGAAATGGATAGATCGTCTTGAAAGACTTGCATATAACGCTTTGCCTGCAACGAACAGTGAGGATATGTGGACTCATCAATATGACCAGATGACCAATCAGATAGCTTGTACAAGGATGGAAAAGCCTATATTCCGTACAAATAACGGCGAATCACATATGTTTGGGTTAGAACCGAATTACGGATGCTGTACTGCAAATTTCAATCAGGGCTGGCCGAAGTTCGCCTTATCAACTTTCTATCGCAGTAAAAAAGGAATTGTTTCTGCTTCATTAGCACCTTCTAAGCTTACTACTGAAATCGGCGGTGTGAAAGTATCTGTTGAGCTGGTAACACTTTATCCGTTCCGTGAAAGCTTAAAGTATATAATCGAATGTCAGCAGGATGTTGAATTTGAATTAGGAATTCGTATTCCATCGTTTTACAGTGGCGCATCAGTTGACGGTGAGGCGTGTGATGGTGGTAATATTTGTTATATTTCGCGAAAGTGGCGGAAAGGAAAAAATATAATTGAGGTCCGTCTTAAATCCTATTTGAATTTTGTTGAACGTCCAAACGGAATGACATGTCTTCAAAATGGTGCCTTAACTTATGTTTTGCCTATAAAAGCAGAATGGAAAATGCATGAGTATGAGAATTGGGGAGTTGAAAGAAAATTTCCGTATTGTGATTATGAGCTTATTCCCAAATCTAAGTGGAATTACGGTTTTGCAGATGCTGATTTAGAATACCATGAAAATGATGATTTTGATTGTCCTTTTTCTGAAAAAAATCCGCCGTGTTATATTAATGCAAACATGGCTGAAATCGAATGGGAATATCTTGACGGTTATGACAATGTTTGTGCAGAGACACCCAAAAGCAGAAACGCCATTGGTGAGCATATTAAAATGAAGCTTATTCCATATGGCTGCTCTAAGCTCAGAATTTGCGAAACAGTTATGTGTGAAAAGCCTTAAACCAAAAGAAGACCGAGTATTGGCATGATGCCGATACTCGGTCTTTAAAATGTATATATTAAAGAATAATGCTTTCTCCATCCATTTCATTCGGCTGGGGCATGTTTAAAACCTTGAGCATCGTCGGCGCGATGTCAGCAAGACGTCCGCCTTCGCGGAGTTTGCAGTCATAACCCTTTACAATGAATGGAACGGGATTAGTTGTATGAGCAGTAAAAGGAGAACCGTCGGTATCAAGCATTTTATCTGCATTACCGTGGTCAGCCGTAACTAAAAGCACACCGCCGTTATCTTCAATTGCGCTGCAAACATCGCCTACGCACTTATCAACTGCTTCTACTGCACTGACAGCTGCAGGGATAATGCCCGTATGTCCAACCATATCGCAGTTAGCGAAGTTTAATATAATAACATCGTATTTACCGCTTCTGATAGCGTCGCAGACCTTCTCACTTACTTCGTAAGCACTCATTTCAGGCTGAAGGTCATAGGTAGCAACGGCAGGGGATTTAACTAAAATTCTATCTTCACCCTCATACTGCTTTTCAACGCCACCGTTAAAGAAGAAGGTAACGTGAGCATATTTTTCGGTTTCGGCAATTCTAAGCTGAGTTTTGCCGTTAACTGAGAGATATTCACCCAAGGTGTTGTCGAGTGACTGCGGCTTGAAGGCAACGGAAACATTAGGCATAGTTACATCATACTGAGTAAAGCAAACGTAATTAACCTGCTTTCTGCCGCCGACTCGCTCAAAGCCTGCAAATTCTTCATCAACAAAGGTACGTGTGATTTCTCTTGCTCTATCGGGACGGAAATTATAGAAGATAACGGAATCGCCATCTTTAATTGCTTCGCCACCCTCAATGCAGCAGGGAACAACAAATTCATCCGTAATACCGTTTTCGTATGAAACTGCAACTGCATTTACGGGACAATCGAAGCTTTCGCCCTCGCGGAGCACCATTGCGTTATCAGCCTTTTGGACTCTATCCCAACGGTTATCTCTATCCATCGCGTAGTATCTGCCCATA
>CAYRPK010000229.1:0-2538 GCA_964426175.1 uncultured Eubacteriales bacterium
GTTTGATATTACCGATTTTGTTGAAGAGGGCGAAAATACTGTCAGAGTAAAGGTCCTGAAATGGTGTTGCGGCAGTTATCTTGAGGATCAGGATTTCTTCCGCTATAACGGAATTTTCCGCGATACGTATATCCTGCAGCGTCCCGAGGGACATATTACCGATATTGATATGATACCCAATGATAAGTCTGTTGATATCAAAATTAACGGAAGCGCTGTTATTCGTATTTCTGACGGCGATGAACTGCTAACTGAACAGGAATTTACTGATAGTTTTTCGTTTGCTCCTCAAAATCCGATTTTATGGAATGCTGAGAAACCGCACCTTTATACAGTTGAGTTTGAACGTGACGGCGAAATCATTCGGCGCAAGGTAGGACTTAGAAGGATTTCTATTTCAGAAGAATATGCATTTTTGGTAAATGGTACTGCCGTTAAGCTGCACGGTGTTAATCACCATGATACAAGCAAATACCGCGGTTGGTGCCAGACCGATGATGAGCTTCGCCGTGATATTGAGCTGATGCAGGAGCTTAATATGAACTGTATCCGTACTTCTCATTATCCGCCTACTCCCAAGTTTGCTGATATGTGCGATGAAATGGGCATGTACGTCGTTCTTGAAGCGGATAATGAATCTCACGGTGCATGGCTTATTCAAGGTGATAAGCATCCTTCACGCTGCCCAGATTGGACAGATGAGCATATTGACCGTATGCGTAGGGGAGTAGAGGTGTTTAAAAATTCACCTTCTGTGATAATGTGGTCCTTAGGCAACGAATGTGCTTTTGGTGATAATCATGCCGCTATGTCAAAATGGGTAAGAGAGCGCGACGGCTCACGGTTGGTACATTTTGAGCAGGCGCAAGGTGATAATATTTATGCCGTTGATGTTTGTTCCCATATGTATGCCTCAATTAGTGATATTGAGCGCTATGCAACCGATGATAATGTTAAGATGCCTGTTTATCTTTGCGAATATTCCCATTCTATGGGTAATGGACCCGGTGATGTTTGGGATTATAACGAGATGTTTGATAAATATCCCAAGCTTATGGGAGGTTGTATTTGGGAATGGGCTGACCATGTTGCAGTACGTGACGGCAAGGAGTATTACGGCGGAGATTTTGATGGCGAGCTTGTTAATGACGGTAATTTCTGTTGCGACGGGCTTGTCTTTGCGGACAGAAGCTTTAAAGCAGGCTCATATGAGGCGAAGGCAGCGTATCAGCCTATTAAGACTGCGTTTAACGGAGATATATTGACTGTTTATAACAGATTTGATTTTACAAATCTTAATGAATATACACTTATATTAACGGCTGAATATGATGGTGAAATTGAAAAAATAGGTGAATATAAGCTTGATATTTTACCGCACAATGAAAAAGAAATTAAGATAGAACTTAAGAAAAAGAATTGTCTTTACGGCGCACATTTAAATGTTATTTTATTTAACGGCGTTAAGACGGTTGCACAGACTCAGCACGAAATTCCTGCGGAAATTAATGAAGAGTCTGTTGTTGAGAGTATTAACCTTAAGCAGGATGAGCATAATATCTATGCAGATGGAAACGGATTTGAATATGTATTTTCCAAGCATTTCGGAAACTTTACAAGTATTAAGATCAACGGTCAGGAGCAGATTTCCGCATTTCCGCGGCTTACTAATTTCCGTGCGCATATTGACAATGAAAGAGGTATTGTTTGGAAATGGCATAATGCGCGGCTTGACAAAGCATTTAATAAGGTCTATTCCTGTTGTGTAAAGGACAATACCATTACAGTTGATTATTCCCTTTGCGGTGTTTCAAGAGAACCGTCGATATATTATACAGCAGAATATATAATTGATAAAAACGGAAAGATAACAGTTAAAACAGCAGGAAAAATTAATCAGAATACCGATTGGTTGCAGAGAATCGGATATGAATTTGTTTTACCTCACGACAACCCCAATTTTGTTTATTACGGAGCAGGTGCTCTTGAAAATTACTGCGATATGTGTCATGCTTCACCTGTGGGATTATATGAAAGCAGTCCCGAAAAGGAATATGTAAGTTATGTTCGTCCACAAGAGCACGGTAATCATACTAAGGTTAAAATGCTTAAAATCGGCAAGCTTATTTTCAAGGGTGATAATTTTGAGTTTAATGCATCAAGGTACAGCACCGATATGTTAGAAAAAGCAACGCATTCATTTGAACTTCATGCGAATGGTAAAACATATCTTAGGATTGATTATAAAAATTCCGGACTTGGCTCGAATTCTTGCGGACCGCAGTTAGATGAAAAATACCGCTTTGCAGAGAGCGAATTTGAATTTAAATTCAGTATAGAACCTGCTGAGTAAGACTTTACAGTGCAGATTTAAATACGTTTTTTGACGATTGTTACAAATATTTTGAATAAATGCTGTGAAAATGACAAAATTTACAGAAAATGATGAAATTTATTTGACATACGGCATTTTTAGTAGTATAATACAGTTAATACAGGTTCAGATGAACCGCGAATGGAGGATTTTAAAATGAACAA
>CAYRPK010000230.1:0-2524 GCA_964426175.1 uncultured Eubacteriales bacterium
CGGGGAGAATATCGTGGAACTGACAAAGAAGTATCTTCTTCCAAAGCTCGTCGGTCACGTCAAGCGGAAAATATCCGCCCTTGGTCTTTGCGACAACACCCCAAAATTCCGTTTCGCGAAGTGATAATTCACACTTGCGGTTATTGCGCTTTGTCTTAGCCTGGGAAGTCTGTACGCCGCGGTGACACTGAAGATAAAGCTCACCGACATATTTTTCGTTAGGCTCGCCGTGCCATTCGAAGAACTCTACAGGACCTTCGTGACGGCTCTTTGCGATACCCTGAAAATCCTTTGCGCGTTCGATATTCTCGATAAAGTCGCGGCAGGGACCGCCACCGCCGTCTCCGTAGCCGTAAGGCAGCATAAAGCCTTTGAGGCCGTATCTCTGACGGCGGTTATCCCAACGCTCGATAAGCACGTCTGCCTCGGTATCCGAAGTATAATTTACGTGGAGGAAGGTAGGGATACTCGTTCCGTCAATACCGACCCAATCAAAATAGTTATAGGGGAACTGTTCGCCGCCGTTATATGCCCACCATATTTTCTGCGTGCAGAAATAATCGACTCCGCAGCCCCTTAAAATCTGCGGAAGTGCGGCGTTATAGCCAAAAACATCAGGAAGCCAAAGAACCTTGCTGTCAACTCCGAATTCATCCTTATAAAAACGCTTTCCGTGGATAATCTGACGGATCAAAGCTTCACCCGAGGCAATATTCATATCAGGTTCGACCCACATAGCTCCTTCTGCGATCCACTGACCGTTTGCTACTTTTTCGCGGATTCTCTCAAAAAGGTCAGGATAGAATTCCTTAACCATGCGGTAAAGATGAGGCTGACTCTGAAGGTATTTATAATCGGGATATTCGTCCATATGACGGATCTGTGCCGCAAAGGTGCGCAATACCTTGCGCTCGGTCTCTGCAATGGGCCAAAGCCATGCGATATCTATATGAGCATTACCGAAGGCTAAAAATTCGGGTGCAACATCGCCGTTTTTCTCGTTAAAGATGGGAGCTAAGCGCTCTCTTGCAGCTTTATAAGAGGCATTGCGTCCCTCTTCGTCCTGCTCGAAATCAACAATGGTGGTGAAATCCTTTAATGCATCGTAAATCTCCCAATGACGAAGAGAGTCGTCCTTCATAGCCTTTAAGGCACGGAAAAGGAACTTTACATCAAGGTAAAGCTGATAAGCAAGCTCGTTCCAATAACCGAAGGAAACCTCATCAAAAGCACTGCGCGGACCATCGGAATTATGCTTAAATACGTATTCTCCTCCAATAACGGGACCTACGCAGGAGCCGGGGGAATCATGGCCGGCGTAAACCTCTAAAGCTATGTCAAATTCCTCTCCTCCGTTTGCTGCTTTGATAACGGTAAGATCACTTAAACGGTGAATTTCATCACGCACCCAATTATCTCTGCGACAGCCGAATTCCTCTCCGTTAACGTATACGGCAGATTCGCCGCCTGCTTCTATAGAAAGGCTGATACGCTGTCCCTTGTATTCTTCGGGAACCCTTGCCTTGCCGAAAAGCCAAAGATATTCCCATTCCTTACCCCAACGGTCGCCTTTATTAAAGGGAATCAAATTTTCTTTTTCAGCATCCTTTAACGAAATATGTTCGTTAGTAACAAAGCCCGACATAGGGATAGAATCTATCTTATGATAAATATCGCGGGAAAGAGTTCTCATCCATGTATCAATTCGGGTTATCCACTCTTTTTTTAGTTCCATAATTACCTCCGGTGTGATAATACAAATTACATCCTATTATTACATATATGATTAAAGTTTGCAAGCAAAATTTGCCTTATAACTTTAATTTTCGGTAAACAAAATTCGTTTCATATCAAAACAATGGTTTTATCAGAGCACAAACATACATAAATATGACAAGAGAACATAAAAACAAATGAAAGGATAGGTAAAGCCTATGAAAAATATAACCGGATTAACTACGGCAGAGGTAACTGCCGCCCGCGAAAAATTCGGCAGTAACACTTTGGAGGGAAAAAAGGGAAACGGCTTTTTTAAGCAGTTTTTGCTTAGCTTTGATGACCCGATAATCAAGGTACTTTTAGTTGCGCTGTTTATAAATTGCATTGCCGCTTTTCATGGTGACGGTTGGATAGAAATGTTGGGTGTTGCGGTAGCGATAATAGTATCGACTTTAGTTTCTACTATATCCGAAAGGGGAAGCGAGGCTGCATTTGAAAAAATGAAGGAGGATGCCTCCAATATAAAATGCAGAGTTATGAGAGACGGTGAGGTCAAGGAAATAAGCGCAGATGAAATTGTCGTGGGTGATGCGGTGTTACTGCAATCAGGGGAGGGTATTCCTGCTGACGGTTACATAGTTTCCGGAAGCATATCGGTTAATCAGTCGGCATTAAACGGTGAAAGCCGTGAAGCGAAAAAGACCGTTGGGGACAGTAAACACGGTCTTTCGTCAAAATCGGAGGTTTTCAGAGGCAGTACCGTTATGAACGGTCAGGCGGTCATGACGGTAACAAAGGTAGGCGG
>CAYRPK010000231.1:0-2520 GCA_964426175.1 uncultured Eubacteriales bacterium
TCGTTACAACCTGCCACGGAATAAATTTACCGCTTGCCTGCAGAGCACGTTTTACTGCATTTTCAATACCGCCGCAGCAAGGTACTTCCATGCGAACTATCTTGACGCTTTTTATATTATTATTCGCAATAATCTGCGTTAATTTTTCAGCATAATCTCCTTCGTCAAGCTTGGGACATCCAATTAATGTAATATGATTGCGGATAAATTCGTTATGAAAATTACCGTAAGCGAAAGCCGTGCAATCAGCGGCAACGAGCAAGTTTGCATCCTCAAAGTACGGCGCATTAACAGGTACGAGCTTTATCTGGCAGGGCCACTGCGAAAGTTGACTAACGGCTGTTGCTTTCGATGTCTGCACGGGTACATCACGCTTGATTGCTTTAGACTGTGTACCTGGGCAACCGCAAGGAAGCTTTACACCGAATTTTTTCATCTTAGCCTGTCTGACCGCATCTTCGTTATATGCAGGTGCTTCGCGCTCTTCAAAGCTTATGGCGTCTGTCGGGCAGGCAGGTAGGCAATCGCCCAAGCCATCGCAGTAATCCTCACGGGTGAGCCTTGCCTTACCGTTTACCATTTCGATAGCACCTTCGTGGCAAGCTGCCGCGCATGCGCCGCAACCGTTACACTTTTCTTCATTAATATTAATTATTTTTCTAATCATAAAATCCTCCTAAAAGCATTTTCCTGTTTTGCAATCCTCTGCCCCTCCGCCTCTGTAGCAAAGCTCATTAGGGCATTGTTTGCTTTCAAAAAAACCGACAATGTTTTTAACAGTTGTTTCTGCAATGTTCTCCAAGGCTTCTTCCGTCAGGAAGGCTTGGTGGGAAGTAACTATTACATTAGGCATGGAAATAAGACGAGCTAAAGTATCATCTTCCAATATGTGTCCCGAATTATCTTCAAAGAAGAGATCGGATTCTTCTTCGTAAACATCCAGGCAAGCAGCACCCACTTTTCTAGACTTAATACCAGCTAAAAGTGCTTCGGCATCGACCAATGCGCCTCTCGAAGTATTAAGGAGTACTACGCCGCGTTTGCATTTATCAAGCGCCACTTCATTAATGATATGATGAGTTTCTTCTGTCAACGGGCAATGAAGAGAGATAATATCGCTGTTTGCAAACAATTCGTCCAGAGTTACATATTTTACGGTATCGCCGTTATCAAGTCCCTCGGCAGGAAATTTATCGTAAGCCAAAACCTTCATACCGAAACCGCGGCAAATATCAATGAACACTCTGCCTATGCGTCCCGTACCGATAACGCCGACAGTCTTTCCGTGAAGGTCAAAGCCCGTCATACCCGAAAGACTGAAATTAAAATCGCGCGAACGGATGTATGCCTTGTGAATGCGTCTGATAGATGTTAAAAGCAGTGCCATGGTATGCTCGGCAACAGCATAAGGCGAATATGCAGGTACACGCAGGACGTGTATTTTACCGAATGCATGCTTCATATCCACATTATTAAAACCGGCGCAGCGAAGTGCCAAAACCTTGACATCCATATCCGCCAAACGGTCGATAACCGTAGCGTTAACAGTATCATTTACAAAAGCACAAATGCCGTCATAGCCCTGCGCCAAATCAACGGTATCTTCATTTAGCTTGGTCTCGAAATATTTAAACTTAATGCCATACTCGCTGCCGTACTTTTCAAAAGAAGGCTTATCATAGGGCTTAGCATCAAAAAAAGCAATTTTCATTTCTATTCCTCCTTGATTTTCTGAAAGTATTATAATATAATATTGGCAATAATTATGTTGAATTTTCAACAAAACGGAGAAAAATATGAAAAAATACTTTGAAATTTTGCGTAAATGCCCTCTCTTTGATAAAATTGAAGGAGAAGATCTCATAAAAATGCTTGGTTGCCTTGGTGCTAAGATTGAGACTTTCGATAAAAAATATACAATCATTGCTGAAGGTAATCCAGCTAAATATATAGGGATAGTTCTGTCAGGTTCTGCTCATATAATTCAAGTTGATTACTACGGAAACAGAAGCATATTATCAAAGGTCGAAGAATCGGAGGTCTTCGGAGAAGCCTTCGCTTGCGCTGAAGTCCGCGCCGTACCCGTTACGGTTGTAGCTAATGAGCCTTGCGAAATAATGCTGATTGATTGCAGTCACATCTTGCATACATGTTCAAACCACTGTGGATTTCATCAACAGCTGATTTTTAATCTGATGAAAGATCTTGCAACAAAAACAATCATATTTCACCAAAAAATAGAAATCACTTCAAAACGTACTACAAGAGAAAAGCTGATGACATTTCTATTAATTCAAGCAAAGAAATCTGGAAAAAACAGCTTCGATATTTCCTTTGACCGTCAGGAGCTCGCTGATTATCTCGAAGTAGACCGAAGCGGTCTTTCAGCAGAAATAAGCAAGCTGCGTAATGAAGGTATTATCGAAAGCTATCGAAAGCATTTTGAGTTACTATAATTTTTAAAAAATCTGAAGCTGTATCTTTTCATAATCTGTTTTGTAAAGCTATTGACATTATTGG
>CAYRPK010000232.1:0-2519 GCA_964426175.1 uncultured Eubacteriales bacterium
GTCCTCTGTGTCTTGCTTCATTATATCCCGAAACGCCCTTTTCCTTTGCCCAAGCGGTAATTTCCCTTGCAATATCGGTAAATTCCTTCGGCATGATCTTACAATCGTTGCAAGGAATGAGCCTATGACTGGCTTTACCGAAAAATCCGAAATTTAAGTTTTCATCAACGGGAAACATGGCTTTATTGCGGTATCTCTCTGCATCTCCGCCAAGCGTTTCGCCGACCTTTATATCAAGCTTGCCTATTCTCTGCATTGCATCAGCAACGCGCTGACGCTTTACTTTAAGTTCGCGCTCGTAGCTCATGTGCATCATGGCACAGCCGCCGCATCGGATATATGTATCGCACGCAGGCTCAATTCTGTCGGGTGACGGCTCTATAATTTTTATTACCTTTGCAAAGGCATAGGTTTTATTTACCTTAACGATATGAATAAGGGCGGTCTCGCCCTCTATCGCTCCCGGGACAAAAACCGCCATACCGTCAACTCTTGCCACGCGGCTGCCGTCTGAGCTTACCGACTCAATTTTCACCGTGACTTCCATATTCTTACTTAGCACTTTTAATTCCTACCTGTCAAAAATATTATTGCCTAAGCTGTCTATCGCAACGATAAGCGGAAGGTCTTCGACCTCAAGGCGTTTTACCGATTCACAGCCGAGGTCATCATAGGCTATGACTTCCATTTTTTTTATAGCCTTGGCGATAAGCGCGCCTGCACCGCCGACAGCACAAAGATAGATGCTCTTATTGCGGCGAATAGCTTCAATAACCTCTGCGCTTCTTTCACCCTTGCCGATAGTGCCTCCCAAACCCATATCATAGAGCGTGGGGGCATAAACATCCATTCTGCCTGAGGTAGTCGGGCCGCATGAGCCGCAGGGCTGATCATTTTTAGGCGGAGTGGGGCCTGCATAATAGATAAATGCATCTTCGATAGGGAAAGGCAAGCCTTTTTCTATTTCATTAAACATTCTTTTATGTGCCGCATCGCGGGCGGTATATACCGTACCCGAAAGATAGATCTTATCTCCGATCTTTAATTCCTGCTTCTTTTCGTTCAGTTCATTAACTGTCATATATTTATTCACCTTTACGTGCATAGTCACGTTCAACGATAGCGCGCTGTAATTTTACCTGAAGCGCATCTCTTTCTGCTGTGACACGCTTTAATTCCGCGGAAAGCAGATTTTCGTCAAGCTCCTTTAAAAGCTGCTTGCGCTTTAATTGCAGTTCAGTAATATGTGCATTGGCACAAAGACGCTCTTTATTATATTCCGTCATATTCGTCTGAACTGTTTCTTCAAGCTCATTAATTCTGCTTAAAAGCTCACTTTCACGCTCTTCAAGAGATTTCCTTAATTTCTCACATTCGGCACCGCAAGAATTAAGTTTTTCATTTACGAGATCATTTTCATGCTTAAGCGCGGCAATCTCGCTTTCATAACGTGTACTTTCCTCAGTAATATAATTCATTACGTCCTTTTTCCTGAAGCCTCCGAAGAGATTTTTCCTCATTTTCATAATAGGATATCCTTTCGCCGTTTTAATTATTCCCGATTTCCTCTATGTATGGAGCGTATTTTTTATTCTCAATCGTGCCTTTCTCTATTCTCGTCACCATATCCATAACGGCATTATATCCCATATCAAAAAATGGCTGTACTACGGTAGTATATTTTCTTCTGAGCATTTTAAGGCTTCTTAATCCGTCACAGCCTACGACCTCAACATCATCTGTAGAAATACCGCATTCTTCCATTGCATCAATTATACCCATAGCATGCATATCACAAGTCGCAATAATGGCTTGAGGAATAGTCTCACGGTCTTTAATACATTCCATAAACACATCATATCCTGCACTTCTTGAAAAAGATTCATGATTTTCTATTACAAGATTTTTAGTATCTATGCCTGCATCGTGCATCGCCTGAACGTAGCCTTCGTTCCTGTGCCATGCACTGCTGTTAACAAAAACTATGTCCTTGTATCCCTTATCTATGCAGTGTTTTGCCGCCTCATATCCACACTGTGCATCGTCAATAACGGAATAATTGATGCCATCTACGGTATCATACTGAACAACACAGCTCAAAACAGGTATTCCGTTCTCCACGATTTTTCTTAATGTATCCTGCGACTCTTTATCCATAAGCGCTCTGAATGTAGGCAGATAAATAAGTCCCGCTACAGGCAGATCCATAACATTTTTAAGACATTGAAGCTCATTTTTATCGTTCTGATCCTGAGAATAGAAAACACAGCTTATATTAAAGCTTGTTTTTCCCGATGCTTCAAGTATTCCAATCATAAAATCATAATAGCTTGATATTTCAACATTTTTAGAGTAAGGCATCAGAACGGTTATTGTATCAAGTCTGCCTAAGCGTAAGCTTCTGGCGCTTAAATTCGGTACATATCCCATTTCATTTGCAATACGGATGATCTTATCTGCCTTTTCTTTAGACACGGTAGAGTTGCCCATTTTATTGTTAACTACCTTAGAAACAAGAG
>CAYRPK010000233.1:0-1380 GCA_964426175.1 uncultured Eubacteriales bacterium
TACTTCAAGTGATGAAATTAAAGCTGAGTTAAAGGAAAAATGTGTGGCTGCGTATAATGCGGCATATGAATTAGCAGTCGAAATGAGTAATCAGCGCCTAAAAGCATCAGATGCTTTAGCTATTCGTGTTGCTGATGAGCTAAGCTTTCTTAATATGCAGGGCAGCACTTTTAAAGCAGATATTAAGGTTAATGATAAATTAAGCGAAAACGGCTTGGATGAGGTTGTTTTTCTGCTTTCTGCAAATATTGGTGAAGAACCCAAGCCTTTATCAAAAATTGCGTCGGGCGGCGAGTTGTCGCGAATAATGTTGGCTATTAAAAATGCCCTTGCAGAAAAAGACACTGCAACAATGATTTTTGATGAAATTGATACGGGTGTAAGCGGACGAGCTGCTCAAAAGATAGGTATTAAGCTAAAACAGATTTCTAAAGGTAAGCAGATACTTTGCGTTACGCATTTAGCGCAGATTGCCGCATACGGTGATGTGCATATGCTTATTGAAAAAGAAACCAGGAATGAACGCACATTTACTAAAATAACACCGCTTGACAGGACTGAGCGTCTTAATGAATTAGCGCGTATTATGGGGGGCGAAGTAGTGACCGAAATTACCCTTAAAAGTGCTGAAGAATTACTTGATTTTGCAAATTAAACTTTTTGAAAGGAAGATACATAATGGGACTTTACGAAGAACTTAAAGAAAGAGGACTTATTGCTCAGTGTACCAACGAAGAAAAGGTACGAGAGCTTCTTAACGGCGATGAAAGCGTAACATTTTACATCGGTTTTGACCCCACGGCAGACAGCCTGCACATCGGTCATTTTTTGCAGCTTGTTATTATGCGTCATATGCAGCTTGCAGGACATAAGCCTATTGCGCTTATAGGCGGAGGTACTGCAATGGTTGGCGATCCTACAGGAAGAACCGATATGCGAGAAATGCTTACTCCTGAAAAAATTCAGCATAACGGAGATTGCTTTAAGGTGCAGATGCGCAACATGGTAGATTTTTCTGATGATAAAGCAATTATGGTTAATAATGCGGATTGGCTCATGGACCTTAATTATATCGGCTTTTTACGTGAGATAGGTGTTCATTTTTCAGTTAACAGGATGCTTACCGCAGAATGCTTTAAATCGCGTTTAGAGAGAGGCTTATCCTTTATTGAATTTAACTATATGCTTATGCAGAGCTATGACTTTTATCGCTTGCATAAGGATTACGGTTGTGTTTTGGAACTTGGCGGTGATGACCAATGGTCTAATATAATCAACGGTATTGACCTTGTCAGACGCATGGAGTCAAAGGAGGTTTACGGTCTTACATTTGCGCTACTTACTACTTCTGAAGGTAAGAAGATGGGAAAAACTCAAAAG
>CAYRPK010000233.1:1390-2512 GCA_964426175.1 uncultured Eubacteriales bacterium
GGGAGCAGTTTGGATTGATCCCAACAAAACCTCTCCTTACGATTTCTTCCAATATTGGAGAAATACTGCTGACGCTGATGTTATTAAGTGTCTTAAATTCTTGACTTTCTTACCGCTTGAAGAAATTAAGCAGTATGAAAATCTTGAGGGACAGGAGCTTAATAAGGTTAAGGAAATTCTTGCGTATGAAGTAACCAAGCTCGTTCACGGCAATGAGGAAGCAGATAAGGCTTTAGATACTGCGCGTGCTGTGTTTGCGGCAGGCGGTGTATCTGATGATATGCCATCGACTGCGCTTACCGATGATGATTTTGCAGATGGTAGCATTAACATAATTGAACTTTTAGTAAAAACCAAGCTTGCATCCTCTAAAGGAGAAGCCAGACGACTTGTTGAGCAGGGCGGCGTTCAGATTGACGGTGTGAAGGTTGCGTCCTTTACCCAAACAGTTTCAAAAGATAAATTTGCAGACGGTGTTGTTATAAAGAAAGGCAAAAAGGTATATCACAGAGTTACTCTTTGATAATAGTGCTTTTTATTGGCGTACAGCATTGCTGTACGCCTTTTGACATAGTTTTCACATACTTTTGACTTAACCGTTTTTGACAATTAATAAGTAATATGCTATAATAAATATAGGCATTATTTTGAATTTATGGACATACCATTTAATATAGAAAGGAAGTGTCATAATAATGGCTGAGATGGATTTTTCGACAAATACTCCCGAAATTAAAAGACTTGCTCAAAAATGTGTAAGTAACGGTAAAATCGACCCCGAACTTTATACCAAATATGAGGTAAAGCGCGGTCTTCGTGATATCAACGGCAGAGGCGTTGTTGCAGGACTTACCGAGATATCTGAGATTCGTTCTTCTGTATCTGTTGACGGTACTGCTAATGATTGTGAGGGCAAGCTTTTTTACAGAGGTTATGATGTTGAGGATTTAGTAAACGGTCTTATAAAAGATAAACGTTTTGGCTTTGAAGAAACAGTTTACTTGCTTCTTTTCGGCGAATTACCTAAAGAAGAGGAATTGAATAATTTTTGTGATTTGTTGGGCGATTATAGAAAGCTTCCTACAAGCTTTGTGCGCGACATTATAATGAAGGCACCCAGCG
>CAYRPK010000234.1:0-2500 GCA_964426175.1 uncultured Eubacteriales bacterium
TATGCTTTCTGCAAATAACCTCTTAAAACCTCAGGACGGACGTCCTGTAACCGTTCCTTCGCAGGATATGGTTCTTGGTTCATATTACCTCACTATTGTTCGTGAAAATGAAAAGGGTGCAGGTAAGGTATTTAAGGATTTCAACGAAGCTATCATGGCTTACAACGAGGGTGTTGTTGGACTTCATGCACCTATTAAGGTCAGAAATTACAAGATGAAGGACGGGGTAATGCAGTCGAAGCTTATCGACGCTACTGTAGGCCACATCATCTTTAACGATCCTATTCCTCAGGATCTCGGCTTTGTTGATCGCAGTGACCCCGAAAAGTATTTCGATCTTGAAATCACATTTGCCTGCGGTAAGAGCCAGCTTGGTAAGATTGTTGACAAGTGTATAAAGACTCACGATACGGCTACCACTGCAGAGCTTCTCGATAAAATCAAAGCTCAGGGTTATAAATATTCAACTCGCGGTGCAATTACTGTTTCGGTTTCCGACGTTGTTATTCCCGATGAGAAAAAACAGCTTCTTGAAGAGGCTGAAACTCAGGTTGATAAGATTAGAAATGAGTACAAGAGAGGCCGCATAACCGACGATGAAAGATATAATTATGTTGTTAAGGTTTGGGAAAAGACCAAGGACGAGGTTACCACTAAGATGAAGGAAAACCTCGATAAGGATAACCCCATTCTCATGATGGCAGACTCAGGTGCTCGAGGCAGTATTGGACAGCTCAGTCAGCTTGCCGGTATGAGAGGACTTATTGCAAACACTTCCGGTCGTACCATCGAAGTACCTATCCGTGCTAACTACCGTGAAGGTCTTAACGTTCTTGAATACTTCATTTCCTCCCGTGGTGCACGTAAAGGTCTTGCAGATACCGCACTTCGTACCGCTGACTCAGGATATCTTACCCGCCGTCTTGTTGACGTTTCTCAGGAAGTTATTATTCGCGAACCTGATTGCGGTGTAAATGACGGTATCACTGTTCGTGAAATTAAGGATGGAAAGGCAACAATCGAGTCCTTCTCGAGCCGTATTATCGGCAGATATCCTGTTGAAAACATAGTTGATCCTACTACGGGCGAAATTATTTGCGATACAGATACAATGATAACTGATCCTATTGCGGCTAAGATAATTGCCGCAGGATATGAGGAGCTTAGAGTCAGGTCTATCCTTGCATGTCGCAGTAAGCGCGGTGTTTGTGCTAAGTGTTACGGCGCAAACCTTGCAAACGGACGTCCCGTTAAGATCGGTGAAGCGGTTGGTATCATTGCTGCTCAGTCTATCGGTGAACCCGGTACTCAGCTTACCATGCGTACCTTCCATACGGGCGGTGTCGCTGGAGACGATATTACTCAGGGCCTTCCCCGTGTTGAAGAACTTTTTGAATCCCGTAAGCCTAAGCGCTTGGCTGAGCTTGCAAGAATTTCCGGTGAAATCCGCATTGAAGAAATTAAGAGAAACCGTTGCATAGTTATCTTTAATAAAGAAACCGGCGAAGAAGCAGTATATCCCATTGTATACGGTGCAAGACTTAAGGTTGTTGAGGGTCAGCATGTAGAGGTTGGCGATCCTTTGACCGAAGGCTCGAGCAATCCTCACGATATCCTTGAAATCAAGGGTGCAGAGGCGGTTGAAAATTATATCACTGCCGAAGTACAGAAGGTTTACCGTTTACAGGGTGTTGACATCAACGATAAGCATATCGAAGTTATCATCAGACAGATGATGAAGAAGGTCAGAATTGAAGATTCCGGAGACACAGATTTATTGCCTGGTTCACTTGTAGATAAGGTGGATTTCTATACTGCCAATGAAAAGATCGAAGAACGTATCAAAGCAGGTGAAACCGAGCTTAAAACAGCTACGAGCAGTGACACGCTGCTTGGTATTACCAAAGCCTCTCTTGCTACGGAATCCTTCCTTTCGGCAGCTTCATTCCAGGAAACCACAAGAGTTCTTACTGACGCGGCTATTAAGGGTAAGGTTGACCCCCTTATCGGTCTCAAGGAGAATGTCATTATCGGTAAGCTTGTTCCTGCAGGTACGGGTATGGATTGCTATGCTGATGTTGATACCATAAAAGCAAGCGGCGAAGGCTCTATAGTAATTCCCGATGAATTACTTGCAGATTTAGCTGACGAAAAATAAAAAAGTTAACATTATTTTGGTTGACAAAACCGAATTTGACTGCTATACTATACGGGTTGCATTGTATAATGCGACCCGTATGGTATTTTTATAAGAAAGGAGATTGATTTAATGCCTACCTTTAACCAATTGGTTCGTAAAGGACGTGAGTCGTTAGTTAAGAAGTCTACTGCACCTGCTTTGCAGAAGGGTGTCAACACGAAAAAGCGTGAAAGCTTTGAACAGAGCAGCCCCCAGAAGCGCGGTGTTTGTACTGCTGTTAAGACTACGACCCCCAAAAAGCCTAATTCAGCTTTAAGAAAGATTGCAAGAGTTAGACTTACAAACGGCTACGAGGTAACC
>CAYRPK010000235.1:0-2485 GCA_964426175.1 uncultured Eubacteriales bacterium
TTATTGCGGAATAGGCAAGGTGAATGCCGCGTCTGCTGTAACAGCGCTAATTTTAAGCGGAACCGAAGCTGTTATTTGCGCGGGGCTTTCGGGTGCTATATCGGGGGTCAGACGTAATATGTTCGTAGTAGGTGACAGGTATCTTCAGGCAGATGTTGATATGACTGTCATGGGACTTGAAATGTTTACCTTCCCCAGACAGAAAAAAATCACCGAGGGAGACGAAAAGCTTGTTGCGGCTTGTCTTAAGGCGCTTCCTAATGCCGTTTGCGGTATGATAGGCTCGGGAGATTATTTTTTAGCTGATACCGATAAAAAGACATATTTCAGAGATACTGTCGGGCTTACGGCATTTGATATGGAATCAGCGGCAAATGCGGCGGTATGCGATAAAAACGGTATTCCGTATGTTGCGGTACGGCTTATTTCCGATGATGCGGGCGACTGCGCGGTAGACAGCTACCGTGACAGCTTTGAATTTCTTGAAAAACAGGAGCTTACAGATGCTGTCTTTAAATGCATAGAGCAGCTGTGATTTTATTTTATTCTACTTAGGAAGTGTTTTTGTGGCGAGAGAGGGCAAGAAAAATTTATTACAGAATTCGCTGATATTAATGGCGGCGGCGCTTATATCCAAGGTGCTTGGCGCGGTATTTAAGATTCCGCTTACCAATATCTTGGGCGAGGATGGCTTGGGATATTTTCAGACGGCGTATAACATCTATATGCCGATATATGTCATATGTATGGCTGGCTTTCCGGGTGCTGTTTCACGTATGGTTGCGGCACAGATTGCCTTGGGCAACTATAAAACCGTTCGCAAAATTCACGATGTCGCTCTTAAATTCTTTTTGTGTACCGGTACTGCAGGATTTTGTATACTTTTCTTCGGCGGGCCCTATTTAGCCGAATTAGTGGGTAATGAGCCGGCGTATATCTCCATTATGGTGCTTGCACCTACGGTATTTTTGTGCTGTGTAATGTCCTCCTACCGTGGATATTATAACGGTCTTTCAAATATGCTGCCCACAGCAATTTCGCAGGTCATTGAAGCCTTGGGTAAGCTTGTAATTGGATATTCTGCATCAATATTTATTATGAATATGGGCATGAATGAATATTACAGCTCAGGTACTGTCTTCGGTACAGCTTACGCCAATGAAACAGCGGCAAAGATGGCTGTTTGTCCGTATGCCGCAGCAGGTGCAATCGCAGGCGTTACCGTAGGTACTATATTTGCGTGCGGTTTTGTCATAATTAGACACAAGATTTTAGGTGACGGTATCACAAAAGAGCAGCTTATCAGTCCTAATCAGCAATCAATGACAACTAAAGCAATTCTCAAGCGACTACTCAGTGTGGGAATTCCTTTTGCCATAGCCTCGGCAGTTATGCAGATAAGCTCTCTTGTTGATACTTTTTCCGTCAACAATATTATTAAGCTTTCACTGCAAAGCAATGAGGATATAATTCGTCAGGTCAACGGCTTCGGAAGCGATATTTTAACGGAGGATATCCCTAACAAGCTTTTCGGCTTATACAGCACGGCACTGACCTTTTATAATCTTATTCCCATGACGACCATGCCCTTTGCGACAGGCTCAATGCCAACCCTTACTTCGGCATACACCTTAAAAAACAAGGAAGATATATCGAAAACGATTAAAAGTGTGCTCAGAATGGCGCTTTTATTCGCGGTGCCTGAGGGTGTTCTTTTAAGTGTGCTGTCAAAGCAAATAATGATGACGCTTTATCCTACCCAACAGTATGTAATTTCTATCGGCTCTGAAATTCTCAGTGTACTCGCTATTGCAGGAGCCTTTGCAGGTATGTGTCAGCCTGTCAACAGCATGATGCAATCAATAGGTAAATTCTGGACACCCGTCAAAATCATGGCAATGGGCGCTCTGATTAAGCTTACGGTAAATGTTTTGCTTATTTTTATTCCCGAGCTTAATATTTTCGGCGCAACCTTTGGAACCCTTGCTTGCTTTGTCTTTATATTGGCGGCAGGACTTTACTGTCTGCAAAAATATACAGATACAAAAATCGGTGTGTTTAAAACATTTTTACCGCCCGTAATATCTTCTTTGGCGTCAGGAGCAGGCGCATATGTAATTTCACGGTATGTTACTGCTTCCTGTGCACCTATTGTAAATTTGTTGGTTTCCGGTGTTTGTGCCTTGGTGATTTATGTAATTTTTATCTTCCTTACAGGTGCAGTTACGAAGCACGAGATTGTTATGCTGCCTAAAGGAAAATTACTTGCCGAAAAGCTGGAAAAATTGCACATTATCAAGTAATTGTACGGGAATTCTAAGGAAAAGGAAGGTTTAACGAATATGAATGAACAAGCAGAGGCACTCGTTAATAAGGGTAATTACGGCTTTGAAGATTTAATAGAAATAATGAAGCTCTTAAGAAGCGAGGATGGCTGCCCTTGGGATAAGGTGCAGACTCACGAATCCATTCGCAAAAATTTGAT
>CAYRPK010000236.1:0-2476 GCA_964426175.1 uncultured Eubacteriales bacterium
TTTAAGGGAGCGTCCGCAAACATCACACTCAGCGTAAACGCCGCTGTCACGAAGCTTTTGCACAAGCTTCATGGCAAAGCGTGAGGTCTCCTTATCCATAGATGCAATATAAACCTTACAGTCAGCTTTTTTTACATCAGCCAATAATCCCACATTGGTCAAAAGAAGCATAAGACGTTCAATTCCTGTGGCAAAGCCCAAAGCAGGAACATCCGGACCGCCTAAATACTTGGTTAAGGGGTCGTATCTGCCGCCGCCCAAAACAGTTGCCTGCGCACCTATTTTATCCGTAACAAACTCAAAAACGGTACGGTTATAATAATCGAGTCCTCTTACAATATGGGGATTAACAGTATAATCAATACCCATATTCTCAAGATTAGCGCAGACCTCATTAAAATGCTCGCGACAGTCATCACAAAGATAATCAGTAATTACAGGCGCATCCTTTGCAATACTGTTGCAAACAGGAGATTTGCAGTCAACAATTCGCATGGGATTTCTCTCTAACCTGTCAAGGCATGTACCGCACAATTCTTCCTTGTGCGCAAAAAAATATTCCTTAAGCGCGGCATTGTATTTTTGTCGGCATTCTGCACAGCCTATGGAATTAAGCTCCAATTTTATATATTCGGATAAACCTAATGTATCAAAAATCCTCTGTGCAAAGGCTATAACCTCCGCATCGGCATTGGGATTTGCACTACCGAAAAATTCAAGACCGTACTGATGGAATTCTCTGAGTCTACCTGCCTGCGGTTTTTCATAGCGGAAACAGCTCGTAAAATAATAGAGCTTAACAGGAAGTGCATCGTTAAAAAGACCGTTTTGAATAAAGGCACGTACCGCACCTGCCGTTCCCTCGGGGCGAAGAGTAATGCTCCTTCCGCCCTTATCATTGAAGGTATACATTTCCTTTTGAACAACATCTGTGGTATCACCTACCGAACGGTTAAAAAGCTCGGTATGCTCAAACGTGGGAGTGCGAATTTCACGCACTCCCGCCTCATCGGATATTTTTCTTAAAGTATCTTCTATGTACTGCCATTTTGCCGAAGCTTCGGGGGTAATATCAGCAGTACCTCTTGGTAAAGTTGTAATAATCGCCATTTAGTATTTCCTTTCAAGTATATCAGATAACAGCATTGCCGCGAACGTAATTTCTCCAATCCAAATCACCGCGTTCAAGTGCCATAATAATTACCTCTGCCGTTGCAATATTGGTTGCGTAAGGAACCTGATGAACATCACAAAGGCGCAGAATGGTCATATCGTTAGGTTCATTTGCCTTGGGTGTCAACGGGTCACGAAAGAAAAGGAGAATATCAATTTCATTACATTGAATTCGCGATGCAATCTGCTCACCGCCACCTTGACTTCCTGCTAAAAAGCGGGTGATATCAAGGCCTGTTGCTCCAGCAACCAATTTGCCCGTGGTTTCTGTTGCACATACATGATGCTTTTTCAGTATTTTTGAATAGGCAGTGCAAAACTGTGCCATCAGCTCCTTTTTGGAATCGTGTGCAATCAAAGCTATATTCATAAATATTCCCATTCCTTTCCTGCTTTACAGTTTAGTAAGCTTAACATTTTTACCCATCAGTCTGAGGGCAATATTATCAAATGCCTTTTTCACGGTGGAATCCTGACCGAAGCTCAGCTTTCCTGATATTGATGACTGTGCCACCGCTTGACTAAAAGGTACAACACCGATAAGGCGTATTTCAGATTTATCTATAACCTCATCAAGATACGGATTTTCTCCTGCTCTGACAAGCTCAGGGCGAACCTTGTTTATAACAAGACGAATATCTCTCATACCCTTTTGACCTAAAACCACACCCGTCCTGTATGCACTTCTAATGCTTGCGGCATCGCTTGTTGCAACAACCACACTATGCAGTGCAGTTTTTGCATATATACCGAGCAATTCTCCTACCCCTGCAGGCGCGTCTATTATTATGCGTTCATAGCTCTCTGAATAATATTTTATAAGCTTACAGAAATCCTCTTCGGACGGTAGCTTAGTATCAATAGGCGCAGGTACAAAATATAAATTTTCCACATCATCCGTCAATATCTCAAGCACGGCATCCTCCGGCTCTGCGCTACCGTTTATGACATCAAGCCAATCATAAACAACTTTATCCGATGCATTGAGCAAAATGTCAAGACTTCTCAGTCCCATATCTCCGTCAATG
The DNA here is from genome assembly GCA_964426175.1 of uncultured Eubacteriales bacterium. Taxonomy (GTDB): domain Bacteria; phylum Bacillota; class Clostridia; order Oscillospirales; family CAJFTT01; genus CAYRPK01. Next base: position 2,202 of record CAYRPK010000236.1, read on the forward strand.
ATAAGCGTTTTTATTCCTTGTCGCGCAAGCGCCATGCCGCACGCGGCGGAAAATGTGGACTTTCCTACTCCGCCCTTACCGGAGGCTACAAGAATAACTCCGCTCACAGCATTTCACCTGCTTTCTCTAAATTAAATCGTCGAGATTTAAACATATATATAATATAATAATACTTTTTACCGAAATAGTAAAGAGTTTTTTATCAAAAAATTCCACCTTTCTGTGCAGTCGTCAATGATGGGTGACACTTTTCTCAAAAAAATATGATGAAGTAT
>CAYRPK010000237.1:0-2475 GCA_964426175.1 uncultured Eubacteriales bacterium
CATGGAAGCCTATTTTCTTACCTGTATTCTCTGCAACTGAAATATATTCTCTTGCAAGCTCTGAAGCGTTTTCGGGATAAAGCGAGCCGTAACTGTCAACCAAATAAATGACATCAACATTTGTTGTTACTAACCTGTTTAATGCTTGTATAATCTGATCCGAGCTCGCCTGAGATACCGCCATAATGTTGCAAGTCGTTTCATAACCAAGCTTATGGAAATACTCTATCATATCAATTGCAGCAGGAATTTGATGAATATAGCACGCGACACGCACCATATCAATTACACTTTCACTTTTGGGTATAAAGTCAGTCTTATAATCGCATCTTCCGACGTCTGCCATAACAGCAATTTTAAGGTTGGTAGGATTGTCTCCGACAATGGCGCGGATATCTTCTTCTTTACAGAATTTCCATTTTCCGAATTCGCTCTCGTTAAATATGGTTCTGCTAGCTCTGTAGCCAAATTCCATATAGTCTATTCCGCAACTTACATTCATCTTGTAAAGTTCAGAAACAAACTCGTCTGAAAATTCAAAATTATTGCAAAGTCCGCCGTCCCTAATGGTTGCATCAAAAACCTTTATATCGTCTCTGACATCCATTAAGTTTCCTTTTCTTGAAGTCATTTCTAATTCCCCTAACAAAAATTCGGTTATTAAAGTAAAATTCGACAAGGCACTTGAGCCTTGTCGAACTTTGGCGGAGAGCAAGGGATTCGAACCCTCGAACCGTTTTAGGCGGTTACACGATTTCCAATCGTGCTCCTTCGACCAGCTCGGACAACTCTCCAACAACTTTGATAGTTTAACACAACTATTTTGTTTTGTCAACTGCTAATTTAAAAATTTTTCGGCAAGCAAAAATTTCACTTGCCGAAAAACATTATTGTGCAAACAACAAGTTTCTTATTCCTTACCTGTCCAGCAATAAGTACAAAGCTTACAAGGCTCGATACCGGTCGATGCTATCATATCATCAATACGGTTATATCTTAAAGTTGTAAAGCTAAGCTTTTTTCTGATATCTTCAAGCATAGCTTCGTATCTTTGGCTTTCGGGATTGGTATATTCCTCCAAAATCTCCTCGGTGACAGTCTTTTCGCGCGCTGCGATAACCCTGCGTGCAATTAAGTCCATATCGGAAGTTGAACGCGAGAAGTTGAGATATTTACATCCGAACATTAACGGCGGACACGCCGGACGGACATGAACCTCTTTAGCACCGACCTCATATAAAAACTGCGTTGTCTCGCTTAACTGTGTACCTCTGACAATGCTGTCATCAATAAGAAGCATCTTTTTATCTTTAATCAGCTCTTCAATTGGAATGAGCTTCATTTTTGCTATTAGATTACGCTTTTCTTGTATGGGCGGCATGAATGAACGGGGCCAAGTAGGAGTATATTTAACAAAAGGCCTTGAATATTTTATTCCCGATTCATTTGCATATCCTACTGCATGAGCAACACCCGAATCCGGTACACCCGAAACCGTATCCGATATAACATTGTCTCGCTTTGCCATGGCAGCTCCGCAATCATAGCGCATTTGTTCAACGCTTTTACCCTCATAACAGGATGCGGGATAACCGAAATATACCCAAAGGAAGGTGCAAATTTTCATTTCATCCTGCGGTTGAGCAACAGTTTTCACCTCATCAGGTGTAATAAACACAACTTCGGCTGGCCCTAATTCCTTATAGTCCCTGTAACCTAAGTTAAGATATGCAAAGCTTTCAAATGATGCACAATAGCCTTCATCTTTTTTGCCTATAACAATAGGAGTTCTGCCCATTTTATCACGCGCGGCATAAATACCCGTAGGTGTTAATATCAGCATGGACATAGAGCCTTTTATAACACTTTGAGCATATCTTATACCATCAACAAAGGTATCTCTTTGGTCGATCAGCGCAGAAACAACTTCTGTCGGATTTAATTCACCGCCGCTATGCTCAAGAAAATGTATATGCTTATCACGAAATTCGAATTTGATAATTTCATCCAAATTTGAAATACAGCCAACGGTAGTGATAGCATAGTTTCCCAGGTGGGAACGAATGAGAAGCGGTTGCGGTTCTGTATCCGAAATACAGCCGATACCGAGATTTCCTTTCATTTCGGAAATATCGTCACTGAACTTTGTGCGGAAAGGTGAATTTTCAATATTATGAATTGCACGGTTAAAGCCCTTATCACCGTAAACCGCAAGACCACCGCGTTTTGTACCTAAGTGAGAATGGTAATCGGTACCGAAAAATAAATCAAAAATGCAGTTTTCTTTTGATGCAACACCGAAATATCCACCCATTTATATCAAAATCCTTTCTGAGGCATAAATTTTGAAAAAACAAAAAGCCCGAATGGGCTTTTTGTTGCAGGTTAAGCAATTACTGCTCTTCCTTCATCTTTGCGAAGCATTCGCTGCAATAAACCGGACGGTCATTGCGGGGCTGGAAGGGAACCTTACAT
>CAYRPK010000238.1:0-2467 GCA_964426175.1 uncultured Eubacteriales bacterium
TTTCAGTATAAAAATACTGAGCAAGTAAGCAGTAACCGGTATCATTAGGATGAAGTCCATCAGCATAGTGTGTACCGTTTTCCATGGACGACGTAAAAGTGCGAACATCAATAAGCTCGCAACCTAATTCTGTTGCAACCTCTGCCTGAAGCTCTGCGATAGCGGCAAGCTTATTGTTTTCATCGGTGCTTCTGAAGGAAGTCGGAGTGTTAGCAATATAAACTGTTCCGCTGACTGCCTTATAAGAATTGATCAGAGTTTTCATATCAGCCTTGAACTGAGCGTTAAAGGCGGCCTCGTCAAAATTGTCGTTGCCGTCATTAAAATGAGTTGCGTTATAATAGTTGACATCATTGGTGCCGAGCATAAAGATAACGATATCTGCTTTATAGGCAAGGCCTTCGGTATACTGCGTTGTTACATCGTAGCTTCTGTCTTTGCCTGATAAAACCGCTTTTCCACTGAGACCAAAATTCTTTACTTCATAGGCATCGGTGCCTAATATTTCCTGAAGATGTGCTGGATATGAACGGGTGGCCTTGTTACTGGACTGAGAGCCCTCGGTAATACTGTCACCGATACATGCAACCTTGATGACTTCATCGGCCGAGACAAGTACTCCTGCCGATAAGCAAGAGAGCATAAGCATGACTGACATTAAAAATGATACTGCCTTTTTCAAAATTAACAATCCTTTCATTTAATTTATGATAATTATACAGTAAACTATAGCTTACTGTCAACAAAAACGATATATTTTTAAAAAGAAGTATAGCAAAGATACAAAAAACGGCAGTTTACAAAAGCAAACTGCCGTTTAAAATATCACATATTAGTATACCGGTTCAACAGGTATACTCAAGAAATACCTTTTAATCCGCATGAAATCGGTTGAGTTAATATTACCGTCAAAGTCAACATCAGCAGCAATTTTCTGAATGTAGTTCATTGAGTAAGTTTCAAGGAATTGTTTTCTAACCTGCATGAAGTCAGTCGAATTAATATAGCCATCACAGGAAGTATCACCGAGTATAATAATTGTATAATCTTCGCCTTCGTAAGTCAGCACACATCCTGTATAAACAATGTCGCTGTCTGCCAAGGTGTCGCCATTTTTATCCTTGACTTCAAAGCCCAAATTACCGACAGGTGTTTCGTCAATAATACCGATAGCAGTCATAGCTTCGCCGTCAAATTGAATAGTTGCATAGGGATCATCGGGAGTGGTATCAGGAAGATTATCACCATAGACCTCTATTTCAAAAAGTCTGGGAGTATATTTGCTGTTGGAACCCTTTGTCATAACCAAGCGGAGATATTTTGCTGTTACAGCATCGAAGGAAAGTGTATCTTCGGCATTATCTATCAGACTGTTAGTATAGGCTATCTTAGTCCAATTTTCGCCGTCATCTGAGTATTCAAGATAATAACCATCCTCGGTACAACGTGAGCCTAATTCCCAGGAAATAACGACCCTGTTAAAGGAAGTGGACTCGGCAAATTCAAAACCGACATAAATACCGGTCAGAACACCGCCACTGTAATAATCGCCGCCCTTAAGCTGCCAAGAGGAAGAAGCATCGCCGTCGTTAAGCTTATCAGGACCTCTGGTTGAATCGTAATATTCATGCACGCCCTGATCAAAGGCAGTAGCTGTAAGTGCAAGGTTAGAAACAAAATCCATATCGCTGAAATCTGCAACATTATCTTCGGGAACATTTACGGTAAGATTAAGTCTGTCGTATCCCGCTTTTTTAAGGCTGATATTATGCTCGCCGGCATGAATTTTAAATGTGACTTCTTCGGTTTCATCAAGAACATAGGACTGACCGTATGCAGAGCAGGTGGCACCTTCAGCACCTTTTACGGTCATATCGTAAAGCTCGCCGCCAAAGATTTCAGTATAAAAATACTGAGCAAGTAAGCAGTAACCGGTATCATTAGGATGAAGATTATCCGGGAAATATTCGTAAATTTCGAGAGAGTATTCGTAGGTATTAACGAGATTAATGTCTAAAGCTTCCGCAATTCTTTTTTGAGCAGGGACGATAACATTAACAACATTTTCTGCTCTTGCCTGCTGATCGCCGCATTTAGGTGCAGTAGCGAGATAAATTTCGGGATTAGAGGGGAGATCCATATAGCTTTGAATAAGTGCGGTCATGTTCTCCTCGTAGGTATCCAGCTTAGATTCGTTATTACTTGCGGCATCGTTTGTACCGAGCATGATAATGACGATATCCGGCTCATAGGCAAGACTTTCGGTATAATAGGCTTCGTTCCAATAAGGACTTGAAGTTTCTTTTCCTGCAGTTCTTCCGCCGAGACCGTAGTTTTTAATTTCATATCCGTCTCCAAGCATCAGTTGCAATTGAGCAGGATAGGAATTAACATCGTTATTACTTGAGGTGAAGCCCTCGGTAATACTGTCACCGATACATGCAACCTTGATGACTTCATCGGCCGA
>CAYRPK010000239.1:0-2460 GCA_964426175.1 uncultured Eubacteriales bacterium
CTCGATCTTACCTGCCTTAGCTTCCTGTACTGCACGTGCAACATCAGGGGTAACGGTACCTGCCTTGGGGTTAGGCATAAGTCCGCGAGGACCGAGGACCTTACCGAGACGGCCAACAAGGCCCATCATATCGGGGGTGGTGATGAGTACATCGAAATCCATCCAGTTTTCCTTCTGGATCTTCTGTACCATATCATCTGCGCCAACGAAATCAGCGCCTGCTGCCTTAGCAGCATCTGCCTTGTCATCTTTTGCGATAACAAGAACGCGAACGTCTTTACCTGTTCCGTTAGGAAGAACGACAGCACCGCGAACCTGCTGGTCTGCATGACGGCTGTCTACACCGAGACGAATGTGAACCTCAACGGTTTCGTCAAACTTCGCCTTAGCGGTCTGCTTGCATATTTCAAGAGCTTCCTTAGGGTCGTAAAGCTTTGTAGAGTCGACGAGCTTTGCACTCTCGACATATTGCTTTCCATGTTTCATTTTAAAGTTTCCTCCCTAAAATATTGTGGTGACGGCAGAACAAAAATTCTCTGCCATTAGCGGATGTTTTCCTCCCACGCAGGAAGTTTTTACTCTTCTACAGTAACACCCATGCTGCGTGCCGTTCCGGCAACGATGCTCATTGCTGCTTCAAGTGATGACGCATTAAGGTCGGGCATCTTGATTTCAGCAATCTTCTTGAGCTGTTCCTTCGTCAGCTGACCAACCTTAGTCTTGTTGGGAGTACCCGAAGCAGTCTGAATTCCAAGCTCCTTCTTAATGAGTACAGCAGCAGGCGGAGTTTTTGTGATAAATGTGAATGTGCGGTCTGCGTATACGGTGATGACAACGGGGATAATAAGACCCATGTCCTTTGCAGTTCTTTCGTTGAATTCCTTAGTGAATGCAACAATGTTGACACCGTGCTGACCGAGTGCAGGACCTACAGGGGGTGCCGGAGTGGCTTTACCTGCGGGGATCTGCAATTTGATGAGACCAATAACTTTCTGTGCCAATTTTTACACCTCCAAAAATTGTGGTAAATGGCGGACAGAGACATTTTCTGCCCTCCCACGGTCAAAGCGTAGCTTTGGCCAAACAAACGGGAAATGCCCCGTCAGTTCCATGATTATTCTACGACACTTACCTGACTGATTTCTATATCGACAGGTGTATCGCGACCGAACATAGACACCGTAACGGTGCAGCGTCCGGCCTCTGCGTCAACCGACGCAACAACGCCCACAAAGCCCTCAAAGGGACCGCTGAGAACGTTTACATTGTCGCCTACTGCGACATTGACTTTAATTTCCTTGGTTTCAACGCCAAGCTCTGCTATTTCGCTTTCGGACAGCGGAACCGGCTTGGAACCGGGACCTACAAAGCCTGTGACTCCGCGAGTATTACGAACAACATACCAGATATCTTCCGTCATGACCATGTGAATAAATACATAGCTCGGGAAAAGCTTGCGTTCAACCTCTCGGGTCTTTTCATCGGTAATTTCCGTGACAAGCTCAGTGGGAACCTTGATATCGAGGATAAAATCCTCTAAGCCGCGGTTTTCGACTATCTTGCGGAGATTGTCTGCAACCTTATTTTCATAGCCGGAATAGGTGTGGACTACATACCATTTCGCATTCTCAGGCACACCGATTCCTCCTTAGCCAACAAAGATAAGATTTGCGAGAAACTCACACGTGAAATCAAAAAGCCAAATTATTGCGCCGATAAACAAGATAGAGATAAGGACAACCAATGTGTTGTTGATAATCTGCTTCTTTGACGGCCATACGACCTTTTTAACTTCGGCATAGCAGTTTACAAAATAAGCTGTAAGCTTGCCGCCGATGGTCGTTACATCAACCTTCCTTGCAAACATAGCCTTGCTGCCGGGAGCAAAAAGTGCAACAACCGTAGCAATAAGTGCTACAGCATATACTGCAATTGCTACATAAAGTGCAGCGGGTACTGCGGCATCTGCTGCGCCGTTGGCATTATACCAAACAAGTCCGCAACCAACCAAGGATGCGACAAAGCCCAAAATCATTGCCCATATGGAATACTTCTTAACAGGACCGTCGCAAATGCTGACAAGACCTGCAATAACAAGTATTACCAAAGCAACAAGAAGGACTATACCTGCGGCGTAAAGTCCGTTACCCCAACCGCCGATGTAGTTAACGGTTTCTGCCTGATAGTAGGTCAGATTTGCAAATACATCTTTAAGTGCGAGATTGGAAACGGCTAGTTCGTCGGTGGTTGTAAGAACATTCATAAAGCTGAGAGGCTTAATGAATAGTGCTACCAAAAGATATACAATGGCAATGCGGACTGCCAAGAGTATTGTTTTGGCGGGATTTTTTACCTTTGCGGTCTTAGCGACCTCAGTTTTAGACATAATACTTCTCCTTTCCGATAACAAAATTACTTTGTTTCTTTGTGGAGAGTATGCTTCTTGCAGAATCTGCAGTA
>CAYRPK010000240.1:0-2449 GCA_964426175.1 uncultured Eubacteriales bacterium
GCCACAGACAAAAGCTCTATCATATAGCCTCTGTCAATAGCAGTAAAGCTACCACCGAAAAATGCAATTTGCAGTTTTTTGTCAATATTTATCCGTACTGCATCAGAAAGAATTTTTCTGACATCATCTGCTGTGGGTTCATCTACAGTGCCAGAAATCCTGCGTTGATTGCAAAAAACACAGTCATTTGGGCAACCTTTATGGGGAACAAAAATCGCTATATTACCTTGGCTCAATCCTTTTTCCTACCCATCAATAAAAGTGCTTGCTTAGCCGCTAACTGCTCAGCCTGTTTCTTAGATGGTCCCGTGCCCTTACCGATACAATTACTGTTTAATCTGACTTCAATCGTAAATGACTTATTATGGTCAGGTCCGCTTTCTTCCACTAAAACATAAGTAACACGTTCCTCAGGATTTTGCTGGACTATCTCTTGAAGCTCTGATTTATAATCAACCGGCATTTCGGGACCGTGTTCTTCAATTTTCTTTTGCATGCGTGTCAGAATATATTTCTTAGCTTCCGCCATACCGCCGTCAAGAAAAATCGCGCCTATAACAGCTTCATATGCATCTGACAAAACGGAGGGTCGGGTTCTTCCTCCGGTTGCATCCTCGCCTTTTCCAACAAAAAGATACTGGCCTAAATTAATTTCCTTGGCTAAAATAAAAAGCATTTTTTCGCAGACAAGAGATGCACGTATCCTTGTTAATTCACCTTCAGGTAATTTAGGAAATTTATTGTATAATTCCTCCGCAACCACAACCGAAAGTACGGAATCTCCTAAAAATTCAAGACGTTCATTATGACCTCTGCTTTTATCCTTACATTCATTAACATAAGAGGTATGAGTCAATGCTTGCTGCAAAAGAGATTTATCCTTAAAGCTATAACCGATAATTTTTTCAAAATCATTCATTTGAGTCACCATCAACACTCTTAGACTCTTCAATAAGCCTTTTAATTTTGCCTGTAACGTCGCCGTTTACGTATTGAACAGCCTGACGGATGGTACAGTAAATCGCCTTTTCATCAGATGAACCGTGAGCCTTGATTACAGGCTTATTCAGTCCCATTATTGGTGCACCGCCGTAATTTTTATAATCAACGCTCTTTTTAAACGCTGAGAGACCTCCTGCTAAAAAGAGCGTTCCTATCATTCTCAAAGGATTTTTTAAAAGCTGCTTTTTAAGACCTGCTGAAACCATCTTTCCCATACCCTCGGCAGTTTTAAGATAGATATTACCTGTAAATCCATCAGTAACTAGAACATCACATTCGCCAAGAGAGCCGCCTCGGGCTTCTACGTTACCTACAAAGTTTATCGGTGCTTTAGAAAGTAGCGCATAGGCTTCTTTTTGTAAATCTGTACCCTTAGTTTCCTCGGTACCGTTATTGAGCAAGCCTACTCTGGGATTTTCTATGCCCATTATTCCGCTCATATAGGCTGAACCCATAAGTGCAAATTTCAATAGAAAATCTGCGCGGCATTCAACATTTGCACCTGAATCTATAAGCATATAATTACCTGTTATGCTGGGTAAAACCGGAGCTAAGGCCCCACGGCGTATTCCTTTAATATTTTTAACGATAAATCTGCCGCCCACCATAAGTGCGCCTGTGCTTCCCGCTGAAACAAAGGCATCGCCTTCACCTGCCGCCAGCATGGAAAGTCCCTTTGCCATAGATGACTCTTTATGCTCTTTTATAACAGAAATAGGGTCGTCGTGCATAGAAATAACATCCTCTGCATGCACGATTTCAAATCCCGTAAGCTTAAGCTTATTTTCTTGGGCAGTCTTCTCTATGATGTTCTTATCTCCAACTAAAATTATATCTACTTTTAAATCTTTTTTTGCTTTAACGGCACCTTTGATTATTTCAAGCGGAGCATTGTCGCCGCCCATAGCATCAAGAATTATTTTCATTTTCCGTCAACCTTTCTTTAAAGCTTTCTAAAGCTCTTAATGAGATTTCGGTATATCTTTCACGTTTATCTTTAATACGTCTGTCAAGGCTGTCTATTATTCCGAAATTAATATTCATCGGCTGAAAATCCGCATTAGGTGTAGCTATGTAATTTTGCAATGCACCCGTTGCCGTAAGAGTACCGAAATCCACAGGCTTTTTTCCAAGCAATACGTTCGCCGCATTGATTCCGCATACCATACCTGACGATGCCGATTCCACATATCCTTCAACGCCCGTCATCTGACCTGCAAAAAAGATGTTGGGATTGGACTTGAGTCTGTAAAACTTATCGAGTAATTCGGGAGAATTGAGAAAAGTATTGCGGTGCATTACGCCGTAACGGATAAACTCCGCCTTTTCAAGTCCCGATATCATGCCAAAAACCCGACGTTGTTCAGGAAATTTAAGATGAGTTTGAAATCCCACCAGATTAAAAAGCGTTCCCTCATCATTATCGCGGCGAAGCTGCAATACTGCA
>CAYRPK010000241.1:0-2412 GCA_964426175.1 uncultured Eubacteriales bacterium
TTATTCTTAAATTTACCGAGACGCTCAAAGACCTCAGGTGCCTGCTTCTTAATGTCCATTATAAGTTCTTCCTCAAGAGGAGTAGTGGGAACACTGTTATAAATGGAGGTTGTAAATTTCTGCTCATTTCTGAACATGATTTCTGCGCTCTTAACAAGCTTACCGGAGATAGTCTCGTCAGGATTTACCTGACCTTTAATAATACCGATAGAGTTAGGACCGCTATTAAGTACGAAGAAGAAGCTGCTTGCATCGCTAAGCTGTTCCTGAATAGAAATTGCTCTTTCAGAAAGCTTCTTATACTCTTCTGATTCATAAATCGCGGCAAAATGATTACGAAGTCTGATAAGACCGCGAGATTTAATAGGAAGATTTGCAGTGCTTTCAATAAAATTATTTACTGCTCTGATGTAAAGGTTTGCACATTCAAGAAGACGTGCTGCATCCTGTTCGGCATTTCTGCCAAGATATGCTTTTTCGTGAGTTTCACGAATTTCAGGAATAGCTTTACTGAAATTCGTAAGAATATCATAAAGCTCGGGGATATTGCGGATATCCTCCATAATCTCAAGTCTGAACGAGACAGAATCTGCGTCTCTGAGCGGATAATAGAAAAGCATTTCAAGCTTATCTTTATCCTTTTTTGTTCTGGCGAACACAGCATTGACGATTCTTTCAGCGTTAAGGTCTCTCTTAATAGAGCCTGAAAATTCAGTACCTACGCGCTCTTTCCACTCATCGTGAGCCTGCTGTGAGGTCCATATAATGCTAAGGTAGTCTGCCATTTCCTTTCCTCCCAAATAAAATTCCGAATAAATCTACACAATAATAATGCGTAAACTGATATTCGTTATTCTTAATTAATGATAATAATACCATTATTTTTGTTTTATTTCAACATAATTTTGTGAATTTATCCTTATCTAACAGTTGAAAACAAAGATTTTTACACATTATACACAAAATAATTCTGAAAATTATCAAACTATTGCTTTTCTTCATCGTAGCATGCTCTGACTCCACCTATAAATTTGGGGCGAGTTCGAGCGCATACAACATTAGCCTGACCTATCGTTTTAACAGAAATTCTAACAGGCACAGCCACATCTTTAAGATGCATTCCAATAAGAGTATCTCCTATATCTATACCGCAAACAGCTTTCACATGCTCCACTGCAACAGGTGACACAAACGCCGCATATGCGGCAGTCGCAAATGAACCGCCGGCTTTCTTTTGCGGAATCACATTAACTTGCTCATATCCGTATTTATCTGCCGCTTCTTCCTCGATAATAAGCGCACGGTTTAAATGCTCGCAACACTGAGCTGCAAGATAGAGTCCCCTATCCTTAACTTCACCGTAAATTACATCAAAAACTGCTTTGGCAGCATCCTCATTTGAATTAGTACCGATTTTATCTCCGCAAATTTCGCTTGAGGAACAGCCTACAACTAAAATATCGCCTTTCTTCCATTTAGCAGTCGCTAGAAGTTCTGTCACGGCATTTTTGGCCTGCACAGCATATTCATTAAACATACAATCATTCCTTTTAATTAGCAAAAGGCGGATTTTCACCCGCCTTTTTAGCCTTTATTCAAGGCAAATCAGTTGTTATTCGCAATCGCAGTCACAGTCGCCGCATTCACACTCGATGTCCATATCAGGGAATGTAGCACCGCAATTAGGACAAACAATATCTTCATCGCCGAAAAGCATATCTTCATCAACGATTACTGTATCGCCGCAGTTTGAGCACTTAAGCTCATATTCGTCTTCATCACAGCAGCAATCATCGTCATCATAAATATAATCTTCAAGGCAATCAATAGCTTCGCCCATATCATCAAGCTCATCGCAGATATCGTCTATATCTTCATCAATATCAGCAACGGTAAGTGCTAAATCGTCGAGAAGCTCGACCATAGCATTAATAACCTTTGTTTCCTTAGCCTCCGAATCAAGGTCTAAGCCTTCAACAAGGCCTCTGATATAAGCTACTCTTTCGGTAATCGTCATAATAAAACCTCCTCAAATAATATGTATTAATTATAATACTTATACTCTTTCCAAATATTCGCCGGTACGAGTATCAATTTTGATAACATCGCCCTCATTAACAAATATGGGTACTCTTATTTCTGCACCGGTTTCAAGGGTTGCGGGCTTAGTTACATTAGTTGCAGTATCGCCTCTGACACCGGGCTCAGTCTGAGTTACCTCAAGCTCAACAAAGGTAGGCGGTTCAAGACCGAAAACATTGCCCTTATAAGAGAGAACCTTGCAAACCATATTCTCCTTTACAAACTTGAAGCTGTCACCGAGCATATCTGCACTGATAGGAGTCTGCTCATAGGTTTCGGTATCCATAAAATAGTAAATACCGCCATCCTCATAAAGATATTCCATATCAC
>CAYRPK010000242.1:0-2391 GCA_964426175.1 uncultured Eubacteriales bacterium
TGAATATTTCTTCTGAGGCTCCGATTTTAGTTCGCGAATTTCTTCATTATGAAGCTACAATTAAAAACCGTTCTAAGCAAACTGTTAATGAGTATTTCATTGACTTGAGAACTTTTTTTAGGTTTCTTAAACGTTTCTATAAGCTTGTGCCTGATGATATACCTTTTGACGAAATTCCTTTCAATGATATCGACATTGATTTCATCAAAAAAATTTCCTTTAGCGATATATATGAGTATTTATTTTTTCTTACTAATGAGCGACATAATTCAGCAACAACCCGAAGTCGTAAAATCTCAAGCTTACGCACGTTTTACAAATATCTCACCTCAAAGCGAAATCTCTTAGATGATAATCCGACGCTTAATTTAGAAACTCCAAAAAAGAAAAAAACTTTGCCTAAATACCTATCTTTTGAACAAAGTATAGATTTATTAAAGTCTGTCGATGGCGAATTTAAAGAGCGTGATTTTTGTATAATTACATTATTTCTTAATTGCGGATTACGCCTTTCGGAGCTTGTAGGTATTAATATAAGCAGAATTGATTTTTCTGCACATACTTTGATTGTATTGGGTAAAGGCAACAAGGAGCGGCTTGTGTACCTTAATGGCGCTTGTATGGACAGTATTACTGCTTATTTAGCCGTAAGACCAAACGATGCCGTAAAGGATAAAGATGCTTTATTTTTAAGTAAGCGTAAGCAACGAATAAGTAATAAAACCATACAGTGGATAATTAACCGTCAGCTCAGTGCCGCCGGTCTCGACGGCAAAGGTTTTTCTACGCATAAGCTTCGTCATACTGCTGCAACGCTTATGTATCAATCAGGAAAAGTAGACGTTCGTGTGTTAAAAGAATTATTAGGCCATGAGAATTTAGCTACAACTGAAATCTATACACATTTGGCAAAAAGCCAGCTGGAGGAAGCAACTGATGCAAATCCCCTATCATCTGTTAAAATTAAAAACGATGATAATAAATAAAAACCGATGTACTTTCTTTAGTACATCGGTTTTTATTATAATTTACTATGCCTTGGTTGCTTCGGCTTTGTTTCTTTTTCTAACCATCCAACCTGCCCACAATGTACCTGAAATAAAGGTTGAAGTGAAGAAACCGCTTGCTATACCGAACATCATAGGCACTGCAAAGCTGATAAGTGACTGTAAGTCATTTGCAAGTGCGAAGCCGGCAAGAATTGCAATTACAGCAAATGTGCAAAGTGAAGTATTAAGACATCTGCCAAAGGACTGTGAAATACTCTTGTTGACAATCTCTTCAATCGTATGCTTTTTACCGAGTATACGCTCATTTTCACGGATACGGTCAAAGATAACTATAGTAGCGTTAATGGAATAACCCAGAATAGTTAAGATAACAGCAACACAGTTATCGTCAAGTGCAATACCGAAGATAATAAACGCAAGGAAGCACATAATAATATCTATTGCAAGTGCAAGGAGTGCAAATGCACCGGCAGAGAGACCGCCAATCTTCTTAAATCTCCACCAAATATAGAGAACCATCAAAACAGCAGAAATAACTATCGCAATTATCTGTGTTCTTAAGAATTCAGCACCGAGATTTGCAGCAACGTTAGCAGTATCTGCCATAGCAATATTATTGCCCTCTAAAGCACTGGTTAAAGCATCGTCAAGTGCAGTCTTTTCCTCAGCTGTAATACCCTCATTGCCTGAAAGAGTAACAGTAACAAAATTCTTACCTGTGGTATCTGAACTGAGAGAAACCTCGCAGCCCTTGCCGATAGCAGTTTCAACAGTTGACTGAACAAGTGAAGTATCAATCTCATTTTCATAGGTATATTTCAAGATTGTACCGCCGCTGAAATCAACATCTAACTTAATTCCAAAGATGAAGCCGCAAATTACGCAAGCAGCAACAAGACCGCAAGCAATACCGGAGAACATCTTTCTCTTACCGTAGTAATCAATATTTTTAGATTCAGTAGCTTTCGCACCGGAGCGTTTTGCGCCATAAAGCCAAGGATTTCTCATAAAGCGAAGTCCCGAAAGGCCCTTCTGCATAAGCTGTGATGCCCATACGCCCATTACGAAGTTAAAGATAACACCGACACCGAGGGTGAAGCCGAAGGACTTAACAGAACCTGAGCCAAGTACATACAGAATAACAGCAACAATCATAACGGTTACGTTACCGTCAAGAATTGCGGACCAGCTATTATCATAACCTGCATTAATTGCGCCCTTTACGGTACGACCTGCACGAATCTCTTCGCGGATACGCTCAGAAGTAATGATGTTGGCGTCAAGACCCATACCTATTGAAAGGATAATACCTGCAATACCGGGAAGTGTCAAGGTGAATTGAGAGAGCGAAACTGCAAGAACAGCACCGGCAACCTGACCG
>CAYRPK010000243.1:0-2388 GCA_964426175.1 uncultured Eubacteriales bacterium
ATCCGTCCAGTTTTCGTTATCATCAGATACACGAAGCTTGAACTGCGTTGCATAGCAAGCTTCCCAATAGATATATATATAATCAAAATTCTTCTTTGTGCCTAAGTCAACAGTCAGCCAATAGGGGCTTCCTAAAGTCTGTGAACGCCAATAGCTGCCTGTGCTTCCGTCAACAGCCTTTGCAGCACCACTGCTATCATTCTGCACACCCGAGACATATACGACTCTGCCCTTTGCCAAATTCTTGCTTGAATCAACAGTCTTTTTAAGAAGTGTGCTTTCTGCTGATTTCAGCGCAGTTAACGCTTCAGAAGTACCTTCTCCGCTTTCCATCGCGGTAACTGCCGCCTCTAAAGCAGACTTGAATAGATCAGCCGTTGCAACTGTATACGCATTAAGTGCGTTATCGGTATACTTACGCTGGCAATAGCGAACATACGCAGTCAGATCATCTGATGCAGTAGGAAGGAAGGTTATTCCCGAAACGTATGAATTGGTATCGGTAATATTAAGCTCTTTTAACGAACCTGCATATTCTGTCTGAGAAGGTATCGTTATGTTTTCAAATGTCACATTTTTGACGGTAGACTTGCTGCTTCCGCCTAAGGTTGCATTTTTACCTATATCACGGATATTGATATTTCTAAATGTAAGTCCGTCGATATCGCCGGTGTAGCTGTCGCTGGAGCTTACCCAAAGCCAACGGCGCTCCGTGGTACTGCGTCCTCCATAGGATTCAATATCTATGTTTTCAAAAACTATATTCTTATAAGTGCCTGTGCCATATGTGTGAGTTATTTTTAGCGCCTGCATACACTTATAGGAATAGGAATTCTTAAAGGTGATATTCTGCTGAGTATTATAACTGCCGTCACCAACCTTAAAAGTGCCGCAATGTGTCCAACCAAAGCAATCGTCAAAGGTTACGTCGGTAACGGTCTTATCGCCATTATTAAACGCATCCTCATCTTCTCCGTCAAGGAGATATGATGCCGTGTAAGCCTTGGTTGAAAAAGTATCATCTTCAGAAATTGCAAGCATATGACTGCAATTAACACGCTGAGATTCACAAATGTCAATAGCATCGTTCTCTGTCATGCCATCAAAATCATTGAGAATCTTAAAATTCGTGAAGGAAAGATCCTGACAAATTCTTGTGAAAACAGTCCAGAAGCTGCCGTCACGAACAGTAATGCCGTCTACCGAGAAGTTTGTCGCATAACGAATCATCAAGGCAGTGACTCCCATGCTGTTGCTGGAAGATAAGCCGTAAAGCTTGCTTCCGTTTGCATCTATCATGCCTCTGCCGTAGATCTTGATATTCTCTGCTCCGACCTCGGTATAGAAAAGCCACGTAATATCCTTGCTGATACTGCTCTTATATGTATGGTTCGCATAATAAGTTCTGTCGGTAACACCACGGATTACTGCTCCACCTTCAAGGTAAAGGTCTACATTGCTTTTGAGCATTATATTGCCTGCGAGCTTATAAAGTCCGCTCGGTACATAAACAGTACCGCCGCCTGCCGCATTAGCATCGTCAATAGCGCTCTGCAATGCTTCTACTACAGATTCCGCACCTGTAGGATCTGCATTGTAATCGGTGACGATATTGTATATTCCCTCGCCTGAGGATGCAGGAACATCCGTTTCAAGCTCATCAGCTACAATGATTATTTCCTTGATACCGTTAATCTTTACTATCATATAGATAGATTCGGTTATTGAGAAGGAAAGCTTATTGCCGCTTGCCGTCGCCTCAATATTTTTGGCAAGAGGGCTTACGGAATAGGTTTCGATAGTTTCGTTTACGGTAATTTCGATATTTGCTGTGCCGTCAAACGAGAACTGTGCATGATCGTAATTTGCGAGAAAAGCAATTATAGGTACCTTTTCTCCGTTAACAGTCATTGACGCAACCGTTGATTCGCTATGACAGGATTGCACATCATAGGTAACAACTGTGCTTTCGTCCTCCGTAGCGGCTATTGCCGTTGCAGGCATTATTCCCGCAAAGCCTGTTATGCACATTGCCGCCGACAGAAACCAACCCGTTGCACGCGAAATCAGTTTTCTTATCTTCATTTTTTTCGCTCCTTTTTTTAAGATTGTATGTACTAATTATAACATTAAACTCATGCATTGCAATCGCATTAATCCGATTAAATACATGTAAAATCCGACCACTATTAAAATAGCCGGTGCCCCCTGCCGTGATGTCCTTAACGGACATTACGCCAACGAAATAAATCCCTCAAAAGATTTGTAAAATATCCTTCGGATGTGAAATACGTTTCGGCAAATTGCGGAGTTCTTCGTCTTACTCATCTTCTGCAACAAAAAAAGACGATTCCGTTAGACGGATGCTCGTAAGACAGTAATTCTAAA
>CAYRPK010000244.1:0-2344 GCA_964426175.1 uncultured Eubacteriales bacterium
CTTAATCATGATTACACCTCCGTATATGTTACCTTTAAATTATCGGGGTATAGCTTTTGCAATTCGGTTAGATAAATTTCCAACCCTTTAACAACATCATACCACTCTTTGTTACCGTTTTTAATTTTAACCGAAAGACTTGCGTCATCTTCATTCTGATAAACAGAATCCTTAAAACCAAGTACTTCCTCAGCCATAACTGCGGCATATTGTGTTACGGCAGAAATAGCCGCACAGACAATATCATTGCCTTCTTCCCCTGCTCCTGAATGCCCAAAGGCCTCAAAGCCTGAAAAACAGTTACTTGATTTAAAAAAACGGATCTCAGTCATAATACTTATGCCTGAATAGAAACGATCTGAACCTTCGTATAGGGCTGTCTGTGGCCCTGACGACGACGCTCGTTCTTCTTTGCCTTATACTTGAAGACCATAATCTTCTTACCCTTGGCTTTACGGATAACAGTAGCAGAAACGGAAGCTCCATCAACTAAGGGGCTACCGACCTTAAGCTCACCGTCAACAGAAACTGCAACTACCTTATCAAAGGAAACGGTCTCGCCTTCAGCGGCGTCCATCTTCTCTACGAAAATGGTATCTCCCTCTTCAACACGGTACTGCTTTCCACCGGTCTCGATTACTGCGTACATTCTAACGCACCTCTACTTTCTTTTGTAGTCTCGCTACGATAGGCATCTGCAAAATGGCAGAATTTTAAAGCCTACAATATGCGGCAGGATATATTATAGCAATTACGATTTATTTTGTCAAATGTTTTTTTATTAATTTACTGTTTTTTCATTATTTTTGGGTAATAATAACCTTAAATCAACATAATTCAGAAAGGAAAACAGAAATGGAAAATAAACAGCATGAATTAATCGGGTATGTTCATCAAAATGCAAAAATGGGTACAGAAACTATAACCGAGCTTATCAAGATGACAAGTGATATCCCCTTCCGTCAGACACTTGAAAATCAGCTTAATCAGTATCAGGCTATCATTGACGAGGCTGAAAGCATCTCACAAAGTCGCGGCTGTCAACCGCTTAAAGTTCCGCTTACCTCAGAGTTATCAACAAATATAATGCTTAAAATGAATACTCTAACCGATAAATCGACGGGTAATATGGCTAAAATGCTCATTCAAGGTTCGACCATGGGTGTTGTTGAGATGACAAAGCATTTACGAGAAATTACCGATGCCGATGAGCAAACCAAAAATCTTGCAAACAGACTTTTACAGACTGAGCAGGCTAATATTGATACAATGAAAAGTTTTCTTTAAAATAAGGGAGGCAACCTGCCTCCCTTTATTTATATTGAATTTTAACAAACTCCGTATTTCGACGCAGTCGTAATGTTCTCATATTATTTCAATCAATAGAGTTTGTCGGTTTGCTTTGGCAAATCGTCGCCAATCCTGCATGGCGACGAAGACAAACTCCGTTATTTCGACGCAGTCGTAATGTTCTCATATTATTTCAATCAATAGAGTTGTCGGTTTGCTTTGGCAAATCGTCGCCAATCCTGCATGGCGACGAAGACAAACTCCATTATTTCGACGCAGTCGAAATGTCTACATAGATTCAGGAATTGAAATCTTAAGCATAGATAAAGCGTTTGCAAGTACAATTCTTGTTGCTTCACAAAGTTGGATACGCGTTGCCATAACTTCCTCAGACTCACCTTTAACACGGCAAGTATTGTAGAACTTATGGAAAAGAGTTGCAGTATCATAGGTATACTTCGTGATACGCGCAGGATTTAGTGTTTTAGCGGCAGTCGCAATTTCTGAAGTAAATGTAGCAAGGAATGCAGCTAATTCCTTCTCCTCTTTTGCCGTAAACATTCCCTGCTCAAGCAACAATCCGTCAACATCAATTTCCTCTGCTTTAAGATTACGCAAAATACTGCAAATTCTTGCATGGGCATACTGAACATAATAAACGGGGTTCTGACTTGACTCTTCAACTGCTAAATCGAGGTCGAAATCCAGATGAGTTGCAGGCTCACGAAGGTTAAAGAAGAAACGTGCAGCGTCAATATCAACCTCGTCAAGCAAAGTAGCAAGCGTGATAGCCTTACCCGAACGCTTACTTGCCTTAACAACTTCTCCCTCACGAATAAGACGTACCATCTGCATAAGCACAACGGTAATAGCAGAATCATTACAGCCTAACGCACGCATAGCTGCCTTAAGACGCGGAATGTATCCGTGATGATCTGCGCCCCAAATATTAACAGCCATATCAAACTGACGTGTAACAAGCTTATTATAATGATAAGCAATATCAGGCACAATGTAGGTAGGCACACCGTTTGCACGTACAAGCACAAAATCC
>CAYRPK010000245.1:0-2298 GCA_964426175.1 uncultured Eubacteriales bacterium
CAGAGTTCTTGCAACAGGAACGCTTATAACACTGCTTTTTACTATCGACCTTTGGGTGGCAGTGATACTTATTATATTTTCTTTTTTATGTATGATTTTTAATCAGATAGGTAATAAGATATATTTTAAGCAGGAAAATGAACGCAAACCAATTAACAGAAAAAGAGACTATTTAAACCGCGTTTTCAGGCTTAATGAATATGCAAAAGAAATACGTATAAGTCACGTTACGGATATTCTGATGCGTGAAACCGATGAAACAACTGATAAATTAGTCGACTGTCAGAAAAAGTACGGTTTAAAATATTTCTATCTTTGGGGGATAGCAGAAAATCCGTTAAGCTTTCTGATGTATGGTGGAATAATGCTTTATATGACCTACCTTTTATTTAACGGTCAGATTTTAGCAGGTGAATTTGCGGCAACAATCGGTATGATTTGGCGAGTTCGTTGGATGCTTTCAGACTCTGTCGAGCAGTTTATGAAGTTTCCTCAACATTCGCTTTTCCTTGAAAAATACTATGGTTTTCTTGCGTATGAACCAAGATTGAAATCGGGTAAGGATAAAGTACCGGAATTTGAGTCACTTGAACTTAAAAACGTTTCATTTTCATATGATTTTTCCGATAAACCAAAGTATAAGTTCCACGAAGAGAAAAAAGAAGAACAGCCGAAACGAGAGGCTCTAAAAAATATCAGTTTAAAGCTTAATAAAGGTGAAAAAATTGCAATTGTCGGTTATAACGGTGCCGGAAAGACTACTCTTATTAAACTTTTAATGAGACTTTATGACCCAACAGAGGGACAGGTTCTTATTAACGGTAAAGACGTTAAGGAATATGACCTTGAAGAATACAGAAGCCGTATCGGGACTGTGTTTCAGGATTTCAAAATTTTTGCCGCCAGCATCAGTGAAAATGTTATAAACGGAAGTTACAATAAGGAAAAGGATGAAAAAACGGTCATCACTGCCCTTGATGCAGCAGGCTTTACGTCTAAGCTCGGTACACTAAAAAAAGGTATTGATACTATACTTACCCGTGAGTTTGATGACGAGGGAACGGAGCTTTCGGGCGGTGAAGCTCAGAAGATTGCTATTGCAAGAGTTTTTGCAAAGCCCTTTGAGCTTATCATTATGGATGAGCCGTCAAGCGCATTAGACCCAATTGCCGAATACGAATTAAACCGCGCAATACTCAAATATGCGGCGGATAAAACGGTTATATTTATTTCGCACAGACTTTCGACAACCCGTATGGCTGACCGTATATACATGTTTGATTCCGGTAAGCTTACCGAAACAGGTACTCATAACGAGCTGATGGAGCAAGAGGGTAAATATGCCCAAATGTTTAATCTCCAAGCAGATAAATATAAATAACACCTCTCTTTAACTCCCTTTAATGTGATTTTCGCTTAAAGGGAGTTTTATTAAGAGACAAAGATATTTTGATTATAACATAACGTGTTTGAAATTTACATGTAATGCTTTTAAAATTCTGTTTATAAACAAATTTAAGTGTTTTTTTTACAAGTATATTTGCTTCATAACTATTGACAATAACTTATACATAAATTATAATATTAATGAAATATGTCAAAAGGAGAGAGTGATATGTTTAAAGGCCGTTTTGTAAAAAAGATGTTTTCCATGTGTTCTATTGTTCTTTCGGCATCGCTTTTGATGCAGTCCGGAGCTTTGACCGTTGCAACTGCAGCCACCATTGAAAAGGTACCTGTTATAAGCGTCGATGCTTATACGGACAGAGATGCCTTCAATAAAAACATTATCAGTGCTAACCACCGTTTTAATTCAAACGGAAACGGCATGTATGATGCTGAAAACGAAGAGGTCTATGAGGATTTTGTAAACAAGACCGCAGAAGTAGGATACGGACTCATTCGTTACCCCGCAGGAACGATAGGTAACCTGTTTAAGTGGAAGGACAGTATCGGCCCCGTTGAAGAAAGAAAAAATATCGTTTTGGCAAACATCCAACGACAGAACCAGCTTCCAACATACGGACTTGATGAGCATATGGCTTATACCGAACAGATCGGTGCAGGTGCCATCATTATGGTAGCTGAAGCCTCTGAGACTCCGCAGGATGCGGCGGATCTTGTTGAGTATCTCAATGCTCCGAACGATGGTTCAAACCCTGGCGGAGGAACAGATTGGGCGGCGGTAAGAGCTGCAAACGGACACCCCGAGCCTTACGGTGTTACCTATTTTGAAATAGGCAACGAAATGAACAATGTTGAGCAAAGATATTGGCTTGATTATCCTTCGTTGACAGG
>CAYRPK010000246.1:0-2295 GCA_964426175.1 uncultured Eubacteriales bacterium
GCCGTTTGCGGAAACTTCACGGACATACATGTAAGCCTCCTCCAGCTTTTTGACCGTCTTCTGAAGGTCGATGATGTAAATTCCGTTTCTTTCAGTGAAAATGTACTGAGCCATTTTCGGGTTCCAGCGTCTTGTCTGATGTCCGAAATGAACACCTGCTTCAAGAAGCTGCTTCATTGATACTACTGACATTGTTTTTTCTCCTTTCGGTTTTTCCTCCGCGCCACGCACTTCGTTTCATTACCGTTAGGCACCGTAAAACGATTGTGACTGCGTGCGAAATAGCATGGCTCAAATTTTTCCATGCTTTGAAAGTATAACATACCGTAATATAATTTGCAAGTATTTTTTACGGTAATTTGTTACCTTTCTTTTAATTTTTGCCTGCAACAGCGGTCAATATCTACTAAAATAAGGTCATCACCTATTCGTTTGACATCACACCATGGTATTATAATTTCTTCACATTTACCGAACAGGTTAAATCCGTGGCCCTTTTCAGGCACTACAAGTGCGACCACACAACCTGTTAGCACATCTACCTGCGCATCACAAACAAAGCCCAACCGCTCTCCGCCGCGAAGATTTATTACTTCTTTTCTGAATAAATCCTGAATTCTGCACATAAAAATCCTCCTTTATCAATACTTATGCCGCAACAAAGGATTTATTCTTATTTTAAGCTTTGCTTAATACGCTGTAATGCTCCTTTTTCTATTCGCGAAACCTGTGCTTGAGAAATATCTATTTCTCTTGCTACTTCCATTTGTGTTTTACCCGAAAAAAATCTGAGCGATAAAATCATCTTTTCTCTTTCAGATAGATTTTTCATTGCTTCCTTTAAAACTATTTCATCAGTCCAGCTTTCGTCATTATCTATTCTGTCCCCCACTTGATCCATAACATATATGGTATCCCCTGCATCATTATATACAGGCTCATAAAGGGAAATTGGATCCACCATTGCCTCTAATGCCAAAACTACCTCCTCACGGCTTATCCCCATGCGTTCGGCAATCTGCTCTACGGTCGGTTCACTTCCTTTTTCGCCCATTAGCTCCTCTTTAACCTGCATTGCCTTATATGCAATATCCTTCATAGAACGGCTGACACGTATCGAACTGCTATCTCTGAGATAGCGACGGATTTCGCCTACTATCATAGGAAAAGCGTAGGTCGACAGTTTTACATTTTGCGTTAGATCAAAATTATCAATAGCTTTCATTAACCCAATACAGCCTACCTGAAAAATATCATCAGGATTTTCTCCCCTGTTCCCAAACATTTGCATTGCAGATAAAACAAGTCGCAGATTACCCTCAATGAGTTTTTCTCTGGCAGCTGCATCTCCGTTATGCGCCTTTATCAATAGTTCCTGCTTTTCTTTTTCCTTTAGAACCTTCAATTTTGCGGTATCAACTCCGCATATTTCAACCTTATACTGAAACAAAATTTCGCCTCCGTTTAATAATCCTTACATTGGGATTATTGACTCGAAGGCAATTATTATGCGATATTTAAGTTGTTAACTAAAAACTATTTTGCGGCAAAAATTTCCTCATTGACTTTGAGTATGAGTCTACCGGCGGTAATCTCAGTAAGGCGTGCAGAAAACGTATCAACTTTATCCGATGAAAGAATAAGTCTTACCGTAATTTCTCCGCCGAATTCACTGTCGCTTTCTTTGCCGTCAAGAGCATCTATCAGCCTTTTTACACTACTGTAATCTGCATAAGGACACTTTATTTCACAAAGAGAATGGGGAGCCATTTCTTTGATTACACAAGCATTCACCGCCTCTGCTGCTGAATGGGAATATGCTCTCGTCAAGCCACCTGCACCTAAAAGTATACCACCAAAATAACGGGTTACAACTATAAGTACATCACTAAGCCCGTTTTTCCTTATAACCTCTAATATAGGTTTACCTGCTGTTCCCTGCGGTTCACCGTCATCACTGTATTTTTCAAAGCCGTTTTTTAATATATATGCACTGCAATTATGACGCGCATCGTAATGCTTCTTCTTAATTTGTACAATAATTTCCGACGCCTCAGCTTCGCTTGATACAGGAAAAATCTGACCTATAAATCTGGAACGTTTTTCTTCAAACTCAGCCGTCGCCGCAGCGCAAACCGTCTTATAGCTTTTCATAAGACACTTCCTTTAAGCTTTCAATATGCGGAAAAAGGCGGTGCAAAAATGCGCCGCCTCAAAATCCATTTTAAAGATTACTTGTTAAGACCGAACTTCTTGTTGAATCTATCAACACGTCCGCCGGTATCAACCAATTTC
>CAYRPK010000247.1:0-2277 GCA_964426175.1 uncultured Eubacteriales bacterium
GATGCCAAGCTTGAATTTCAACCGAGCATTTAGATAATTTTCACAGCAGTTACAGCTTATCAAATAGCCACGAATTTACGTTATTATAAATATCTGTTCAAAAAAGAATCCACACCGCATATGCTTAGAGTTTCTAAGGATAGTTTTCTAACATCGAACAGGAATTTGGCACAAAAATTCCCCGTTTGTTAAGGTGTAAGACAAAACCACCCGAAGAATGACAAAAAACTCTTCGGGTGGTAAATTTTTTTAGTGATATTCTGTGTTTACACACAGAGCGATATATTTTCTTTAAAAATGCGATATATCCTCGCAAAAGTTGATATAAATCCCTAACGCCCTGCAGGGAATATCGCAAAGGACTTATATCGCTGCGTGTTCTCCGTTAATGATAACACACTAATGCAGTACGGCTTTAAAAAAATCAATTATTCACCAATTACGAAGGTACCTAAGAAATGTCTGCGAATACGCATGAAGTCGGTACCGTTGATCTGTCCATCGCTGTCAACATCGGCAGCGTCAAGATTTTCTTCTGCAATGGTGAAGGTACCGAGGAAGTGACGGCGTACCTGTGTATAGTCGGTGGAGTTAATCTGTCCGTCGCCGTTTACGTCACCCTTACCTGCAGGAGTAGGATCGGGATTAGTATCATCACCTTGGTTGCGGATATTGTAAACCTCAAGCTCCCAAATAGAGGGATTGGTGTACTTATCACCGTCATTTTCGGTGCAGTATACTCTGAGGTAACGAGCGGTTACTGCTTCAAATAAGCAAGTATCTATCTGGGGGTCGACAAGAGTATCACGAGTGCGCTCATCTTCGATAACGGTCCAATTTTCTGCATCGTCAGAATACTCAAGAGTATAACCGTTGAGGCTTGAACGTGCAGTTTCCCAAAGGATAGTAACTGTATCAAAGGTAATAGCCTCGCCGAAATCGAGGTATATCCAAGAAGGGTCATCGGCAGTACCCTGTGAATTAGGCTGCCAACGAGTTAAATCATTACCGTCGTTAACAAGCTCAGTAGTATGCTGAGTGTATTCAGCGTGTTCACTGTCAGAAACAGCGGTTGCACCGATAGCGTAGTTAATATTATTCATGTTGAATTCAAAGGTATAGGACATGTCGCCAGTAATAACGATATCTTCAACAGTGCTGTTGTAAACGCCGCACTTAATATCAGCATCGTAGATGCCGGGAAGTACGGGGATAGTACCATGTCCATTTGCATCGGTCTTGAAAATGTAGTCGCCGGTTGCGTCGTTATCATCGCTGAGGGTGACAGTTGCAGCTTCGCCGGTTTCAGCGGTTAAGGTATAAACTTCGCCGCCGAAATACTCCTTATAAATGGTCTCGGCAATAATCATATAACCGGAGGTATTGCCGTGAAGTCCGTCAGGGAAGCTTTCATTTCTGTTAGCGGTAGCAGTGTTTACGTCGATTATCTCAAGTCCCATTTCTTCAGCGATTTCAAACTGAAGCTGACGGATGTAAACATTAAGATTATCGGTATCGCTTAAAAATATCGAATATGCATAAGGGCTTGTTGCAAGAATAACCTCACTGCCTGCGTCGATATAAGGCTGAATCATGGCTTTGTAATCGGTTTTGTAATAGTCGTCGATATACGCAAAATTAGAGAAAAGAGCATCGTTGGTACCCATCATAACAAATACGATGTCTGCATCATAGGTGAGCGAAGAGGTGTACTGCTTGGAATCGTACCAGAAGTATTCGCCGCCTTCGTTGATAACTCCGTCTTCGTTACCGTCAACATTTTCCAGCACCTTTCTGACGGCAGCACCGCCCTTGCCAAAGTTAGCGACCTCATACTCGTCACCGAGCATTGTCTGGAGGTACATGGGATAGTTGTAATTTGCTTGTCCGCCGGTGATAGAGTCACCGACACAGGCAACTTTGATTTTCTCGAGTGTGACAACTTCTGCGGTGGCAGTCATGCTGACACTTGCAAGAAGGGAAGTAGCAACAAGAGCAATCGAAATTACCATGCTGATAAGTCTTTTCATGTGTTTTCTCTCCTTTTCATTTTTTTATGAAAGACATTGTGTATATTTTACAACGATTTATTGATAAAATCAATAGAAAAATTATTAAAACACGAAGTATTATTGTGTAATAATACAATCGTTGCATATAATAATTGAAAAAATTAAAAAAAAGAAAATTAACTCTTGACAACCGAGAAAATTTATAGTATTATATTTTGGCACTCGAAAATACTGCGGAATTGTGTAAAGGTAGCACGACAGACTC
>CAYRPK010000248.1:0-2256 GCA_964426175.1 uncultured Eubacteriales bacterium
TCCCCAATGAAATATACGGCATACATTGGCAGTTACGGTAAAAAAGGTGAAAACGGTATAGCTATTATTGAATTTGACGGAAAGACCGTTTCTGTCAAAGCATGCTCCGATAGAATTGAAAATCCTTCATATCTTTTCGTAAATGGTAGCTATATTTATGCTGTAAGCGAAGTATCGAAGGATATCGGTTCAGAATTAGTAATTTTAGATAAGAACAGTCTCAATATCGTCAGTACTATGCATACAACTGAGGGTGGCGCGTGTCATGTTTTTGTCAGTGACGCTTTAAACAACGCCTATGTTTCAAATTATGATACCGGTACTACTACCGTATTTCCGCTAAAAGACGGTTTACCTTCGGGTGGATATAAAACATATAAAAACAAAGGCAAAAATCCCGATAATCCACGTCAGACCACACCGCATGCTCATTTTCTCTGCCAAACCTCAAGTCCGTACAGATTAATGTCACTTGACCTATCTGCAGATAAAGCATTTATTTTTAATAGCTCGCCTGCACCAGACAGTCGTATGATTTTTATAAGTCACTGTAAATTTCCTAAAGGAACAGGTCCGCGTCATGCTGTTTTCAAAGATAATACTGCCTATATTTTAACAGAGCTTTCAAATGAAATTTATATCTGTGATTATCACACAGGCAGCGGCTCACTTTGGGCAAAAAGCAAAATCAGCACTCTGCCGCAGAGCTTCGATAAACCATCTACTGCTGCCGCAATTAAGCTTTCGCCCGACGGAGAATATCTTTTTGCATCCAATCGCGGTCATGACAGTATCGCTTCATTTAAAATAGTGGGAAATAAGCTTTCCTTAGTCGGCATCTATCCTTGCGGCGGTGAGCATCCCAGAGATATTGCGATAACACATGACGGGAAATACCTGTTATCTGCTAACACATACTCAAATAATATCACTGTTTTCGACATAAAAGCCGGTGTCTTAACTCAAATTTGCGATTTCAAAGGATTTGTTTCACCTTCCTGCATAATTTTCGACTGATTTCTCTTGCATTTATCTCCGAGTTATGCTATACTCCAATTTGAAAATGATTTTCAAATTGGAGTAATTTTTATGCCGAGAAATTCTGTGTATAATACAAAGCAGCGCGACGCCTTACTTGTATTTTTTAAAGAGCATCCTAACGAGTGTTTTTCCGCAAAGGAAATTGTAGCTTTAACAAATCATGATTTGGGCGAAACTACCGTTTACCGCACCCTTTCAATGTTGACGAAGCAAGGCTTTATCAAGAAGTTCGCACGCAATGATAAAGAAGCTGCAACTTATCAGCTAAATTCCAATGGCACATGTCATGAGCATTTTCACTTAAAATGTAAGGGCTGCGGCAAGCTTATTCATATGGACTGTCACATGCTGGCTCAGATGAATGAGCACATTAAGAATGACCACGATTTTCACGTCGATAGTGGATTGACCGTTTTTTACGGTGAATGTTCAGAATGTTTTTCGAAAGGAAGTGCTTAATTTGAAGAGGCTGATTTCTCTAATCTTAATTTGTATTACAATACTTCTCTGCGGTTGTTCGACTATTCAAGATGAGGATAACGGTAAAATCAAAGTCGTTACTACAATTTTTCCGCAATATGATTTTGCGCGCAATATCGGCGGGGATAATGTGGAAGTGAAGATGCTTTTGCCGCTCGGCAGTGAAAGCCACGATTATGAACCCTCACTTTCTGATATAGCCGCTGTGCAAAGCTGTGACTTGTTTATCTATGTCGGCGGCGATACCGATAAATGGGTTGTAAGCGTAATTGACGGTATAGAACGCGATGATTTCAATGCCATATCTCTTCTTGAAACGGTTGAAACATTGGAGCTTGAAGTTGTCGACGGTATGGAGGATACGCACGACCATGATGAGCATGAAAACTGCGAAATGGACGAGCATGTTTGGACTTCGCCCAAAAATGCGATTAAAATTTCTCAGGTAATTGCGGACAGGCTTTGCGAAATTGACAGTGACAATGCCCAAAGCTACAAATCAAATCTGTCGGCATATCTTGATAAATTAAATACACTTGACAAAAGCCTTACAAATTTAGTTAACTCTGCTGAAAATAAAACACTTATTTTTTCTGAGCGCTTCCCCTTCAGATATTTAACTCATGACTACGGTCTTGATTATTCAGCCGCATTTAGCGGATGCTCAGGCGATACTGAGCCCAGCCTTTCAACTATAGCATTTCTTATTAATAAAGTTAATGAACTCAATTCTCC
>CAYRPK010000249.1:0-2252 GCA_964426175.1 uncultured Eubacteriales bacterium
ATAAAACAGCTTTCTTCCTTTTGGGTGAGGTTATTGAAATGCGTAAAACCGAAGATCTTTTCTCAATGCCCAAGGATAAGCGTACCGAGGATTATATTACAGGAAGATTTGGTTAAGAAAGAGGAGCGATTAGCTGTGCGAAACAAATTTGACGAACAGCTTGATAAGCTTCATAATGAATTAGTATACATGGGCAGTCTTTGCGAGGAAGCAATTTCACTTTCTATACGGGCACTTCTCTCGAATGACGAGTCTTTATTACAAAAAGTGTTTGCAATAGACAGTAATATTGATGCTCAGGAAAGAGAGATTGAGTCACTTTGCTTAAAGCTTCTGTTGAGACAGCAACCTGTTGCAAGCGATTTACGCAAAATTTCTTCTGCTATGAAGATGATTTCAGATATGGAACGCGTTGGTGACCAAGCCTCTGATATCGCGGAAATTTCAAAGCATCTTATGGGTCATACCGACATCTGTGCCGAGGAGCTTAAATCCATGGCAACCGATGTTGTCAAAATGGTAACCGACAGTATTGATTCCTTCGTCAAGAGCGATTTAGAGCTTGCAAGAAAGGTTATAGAATACGATGATACGGTAGATAATGATTTTGACAGACTTCGCCTTGACCTTATCGGCGAGATTTCCAAGGATAACGCCGTTGGTGAATATTGCTTTGACCTCATTATGGTAGCTAAATACCTCGAAAGAATCGGCGACCACGCAACTAATATTGCAGAATGGGTGGAATTCTCTTTAACGGGTACTCACAGAAAAAATTTAAAAAAGGAAGATTAAATTATGATTTATATGCTCGAAGACGATGAAAGCATACGCAATTTTGCTCAATATGCGCTTAACAACTCAGGGCTTGAAACGGTAGGTTTCGGTACTCCATCGGAATTTTGGTCAGAAATGCAAAAAAAGCTTCCCGATCTTATTTTACTTGATATAATGCTTCCCGAGGAGGACGGTTTAACCATTCTGAAAAAATTGCGTAACCGTCACGACACAAAGAATTTGCCTATTATTTTACTTACTGCAAAAAACACTGAATACGATAAGGTTATAGGTCTTGATTCAGGCGCCGATGACTATATTGCAAAGCCCTTCGGCATAATGGAGCTAATTTCACGCATCAAGGCTCTTTTGCGCAGAACCGTTACCCCGACAGATGCAAGCGATTATTCCATAGGCGAGCTTTATGTTTCACCCTCTCAGCATATTGTCAGAGCAAACGGTAACGATGTTCAGCTTACCTTTAAAGAATTTGAGCTACTTTGTCTGTTAATGTCAAAGCCCGGAAAGGTTTTTACCCGTGACAATATTTTGCAGGAAATTTGGGGTTTTGAATTTGACGGTGAAAACAGAACTGTAGACGTACATATCCGCACTTTGCGAACTAAGCTGGGTGATTGCGGAGATCTGGTTGAAACAGTACGCGGAATAGGCTATAAAATGGGAGGCGTGAAGCCTTGACAAAGCGCATTTTCAGAAGTATTTTTCTTGTATCTACCCTCACCTTAACCGTCGGCGTTATTCTCATTATGGCTATAATGCAGGTATTTTTTGAACATCAAATAAAAACCGAGCTGAACGCAGAGGCCGCCTTTGTTTCACAAGGAGTTGAAACAAGCGGCAAGGATTATTTTGATAATATACATACAAAAAATCGTGTAACATGGATAGACTCTGACGGTACAGTGCTTTTTGATTCCGCAACCGACGAAAGTGCTCTTGATAACCACAGTAACAGAGCGGAAATTGTCGAAGCCTATGAAACAGGCACAGGCTTTTCGGAGAGATATTCCTCAACCCTTTCGAAAAAAACAGTAAACTACGCTGTAAAAATTTCCGATGGCACGGTAGTCAGGGTATCAAGCAAACAATATACTGTCTGGGTGATACTTGCCGAGCTTATTTATCCCCTGCTCATAATTATTGTGGCTATACTAATTCTTTCGCTGATTCTTTCCAAAATGCTCGCAAAAAGGATAGTCCAGCCTATCAATCAAATCAATCCCGAAAATCCCGATATTAATGAAGATTATTCTGAGCTTTCTCCCCTGCTTCATAAAATCAACCGTCAGAATAATCTTATCGCTCTGCAAATGTCAGATCTAAAGCGCAGGCAAGAGGAATTCAAAACAATAACCCAAAATATGTCTGAAGGCTTTTTGCTTATTGATACGCACCGCGAGGTGCTTTCATATAACTCTGCTGCGCTAAAGCTTCTCGGAACAACGGAAATTTCA
>CAYRPK010000250.1:0-2243 GCA_964426175.1 uncultured Eubacteriales bacterium
CTGCCGCCTGGGGTGCCTTTGTTCCCTTTTTGATTGTCCATGCTCTGACTTCGGGTTCGCCTGCTGTCAAGAAAGACATAAGTCCAAGCAAATCGTAGCTTGCCTTTATAAGCCTGTCAAGGCCTGAACTTTCAAGCCCCAAGTCTTCTAGGAACATTGCCTTCTCTTCTTCGTCGAGCGCCGCCATATCTTCCTCCATTTTGGCGCAAACAGGAATAACTGCAGCCCCCTCTGTCGCAGCTTCGGCAACGACCTTTTGGTAATGCACATTTTTCCCAAAGCCTTCAGCAAAATCCTTTTCACTCATATTAGCTGCATAAATAACCGGTTTAATAGAAAGGAAGCTAACTTCTGAGGCAAGCTCCTTTTCCTCATCGGTCAAATCCATACTGCGGACACTCTTGCCGTTTTCTAAAGTTTCCTTTATCCTCTTCCACAAATCAAGCTCAGCCGCTAAGGTTTTATCTCCCTTCATCGCCATAACTGTTCGGTCAATGCGGCGGTCTAAGATTTCCATATCCGAAAGGATAAGCTCAAGATTGATAATTTCCATATCTCTCAAGGGATCTACGCTGTCTTCAACATGTATAACATCGGTATCCTCAAAACAGCGTACAACGTGAATGACGGCATCAACTTCACGAATATGGGATAAAAATTTATTACCCAAGCCCTCACCCTTGGAGGCACCTCTGACAAGTCCTGCAATATCAACAAATTCAATTGATGCAGGAGTAATTTTCTTGGGGTTATATATCTCGGCAAGCTTTTGGAGTCTTTCATCCGGCACCTGAACCATGCCTATATTGGGGTCGATAGTGCAGAAGGCATAGTTCGCTGACTGCGCTCCTGCGTTGGTAATAGCATTAAAAAGCGTCGATTTTCCCACATTAGGAAGTCCTACGATACCTAATTTCATATATTTAAACATCCTTTCACACGGAAAATAATTTTTATTCGAGTAATTATACATCATTTTTGCTGTTACTTCAATCAAAAAAGCATATTTTTGCTGAAATTTTAATATTATTTAAAAATAATTGATAAAAATTAAGATTTTTTAAATTTTTTTCTTGCGTTTTTGTTTTTTCTTTGATATAATTAATTAGAAATTAATTTGTGTGTAAAAAACGCTCGAATTAGGAGGAATAACAAAATGGAAAATCTCAAGATTTTGATTGCCGATGATAACGACAACATATGTGCTCTGCTTAAGCTTTATCTTGAAAAGGAATCATTTGTAACTGCTGTTGCACATAATGGTATCGAAGCGCTTAAGTTGTACGATGAATTTAATCCTGACCTTGTACTTCTTGATGTTATGATGCCTGAAATGGATGGTTGGCAGGTTTGCCGCACCATTCGCAAGAGTTCGAATGTTCCCATCATTATGATTACCGCTAAAGGTGAAACCTTTGATAAGGTTCTCGGTCTTGACCTCGGAGCTGATGATTATATTGTTAAGCCCTTTGATACCAAAGAGGTTGTTGCTCGAATCAATGCTGTTTTAAGAAGATTTAACAAGGCAAGCGGTAGTATTAAGGAAGTTAAATATGACGGCCTTGTTGTTAACCTTACAAACTATGAGCTTCGTGTCGGCGGAAAATTAGTTGACGCTCCTCCCAAGGAAATGGAGCTTCTCTATCATCTCGCTGCAAATCCCAACCGTGTATTCACCCGTGACCAGCTTTTAGATGAAGTTTGGGGCTTTGAGTACTACGGTGACAGCCGCACCGTTGATGTTCATATCAAGCGTCTGCGTGAAAAGCTTGACCCCGTTGCTGATACTGCAAAATGGTCGTTAAAAACCGTTTGGGGCGTTGGCTACAAGTTTGAAGTACAGTAAAATCTGTTTAAAACGGACGGGGCTCCCCCGTCCGTTTTTATTTGGAAGGAAGGGACATTTTTGCGAAAGCATATTTTTGTAAAATATTTTACTATAATATCCTTGCTGATTTTGGTCAGTTTAGGTTCTCTTTTTTTTGTAATGGTATCTGAAATACGTACATTCTCCTCCGAAGCTCAAATTAACGAGCTTAAAAGCTCGTGTAAGAGCTTATCCTCTGTTATTCAACGAAGCAGTTTTTTCAATTCTTCTATCACATACAATTCAGGTATCCGCGATTCTGTTTATATTCTCTCATCAACCATTAATGCTAAGGTTTTTGTAGTTACCAAGGACGGAACCCTGGTTATGTGCTCCGAGGCACAGCCATGTATGCACGCAACCGTTGGTATTGATT
>CAYRPK010000251.1:0-2225 GCA_964426175.1 uncultured Eubacteriales bacterium
CCCTTGACACCACAGGCCTTAAGATCAGAGCGACATACAGTGACGGAACGACAGGCACTTATGCAAATTACTTTACGGTCAGCGGATTTGAGTCAGATACAGCAGGTACAAAGACGGTAACAGTATCCTACGGAGGTAAGACTACTACATTTACAGTAGAGGTTAAGCAAAAGGTTATTGATAATGCGTTTACCGTTGTTATCGGTTCGGATAAGGAGACAGTTTCAGTAGGCGGTACTGTTAAGGTCACGCTTACACCCAAAAATTTTGCATTTTCAGAGGGCTTGTGTAGCTTTGACTGCCCCAAATTATACTTTGACAGCAATGCGCTTGAATTCGTGGGCGCCACGGTGAATAACAGTAATTTTGTCGTGGGAGCAAATGAACGTGAAGCAGGATGTCTTTCGATAATTGTAACAGACAATTCTCTTGCGGGAGCCAGCTTTGGCGACGGTGAATGTTATGTTACGCTTGAATTCAAGGCACTTGTCGAAGGTATGACGACTATCTCATTACAGGGTGATGATATAATCAGCGGAACGGTTGCAAACGATGAACTGTCACCTTGCATAGGTGTGGCAGGTTCAGATTTCGAAATTGAGATATCAGCTATTCTCAAGGGAGATGTAACGGGCGACGGATTGATAAATTCAACGGACTTTATGTGGATACGCCGTTATTATCTGGGACTTTTCCCATTGAATGATGCACAAAAAGAAGCGGCAGATGTAACGGGTGACGGCTTGGTAAATTCTACCGACTTTACAAGGATTCGCCGCCACTACTTAGGCTTATTTGATTTGTTTGCATAAATCTTTCTATAAAAATAACCCGTGTTTTTTTAACACGGGTTATTTTTTGCCTCTGAAAGGTTACAAAAGGGTTACAAAATGACACTACATTGTAACCTAAAGTAACAAGATTGTAACTTGTATTTTAGCATTTACAGTGATACAATTAAGACCTCAAAAAAATTATGGATAATTCTTGCAATAGTAGTATGAATGGTGTTATAATACAAATATATATGCTAAAAATGAGAAAACACACTATTTATATAGAAAGACAAAAAGGACGGTGAGTAAATGGCGGTAAAAACAGGGCGCAAGATAATAGCATCAAACAGAAAAGCTTATCACGATTATTTCGTGACCGAAACCTATGAAGCCGGCATTGAGCTTGTCGGTACGGAAGTAAAATCTATCCGTGCAGG
This sequence comes from uncultured Eubacteriales bacterium, assembly GCA_964426175.1. GTDB lineage: Bacteria > Bacillota > Clostridia > Oscillospirales > CAJFTT01 > CAYRPK01. The sequence continues at coordinate 1,214 of CAYRPK010000251.1, forward strand.
GCAGGTCAATTTAAAGGATTCCTGGTGCGATATCGAAAAGGACGGTCAGCTTTTTGTAAAGGGAATGCATGTTTCCCCTTATGACCATGGCAATATTTTTAACCGTGACCCGCTTCGCCCACGCAGACTGCTTATGCATAAGCGAGAGATAATGAAATTAGGCGGCGATATTGCAAAGCAGGGCTATACTTTAATTCCCTTAAGCCTTTACTTTTCCGGCTCGCACATTAAATTAGAGCTTGGCGTCTGCAAGGGTAAAAAGCTTTATGATAAGCGCGATGCGGCGGCAAAGCGTGATGCTGGTCGAGACATAGACAGAGCAATGAAAGAACGTCAACAAATATAGAAAGGAACTATTATTATGCAGGAAAGTGTATTACAGATACCCCAGCGTTTACGTGAACTCAGGGATATACTTGATATTTCAAAGCAGGATCTGGCAGAGAGCGTCGGCGTGACTGCTCAAGAATATGAGAAATACGAAACGGGTGAAAGCGATATTCCCATCAGCACCCTTTATAAGCTTGCGGCAAAAATGAATGTTGATATGAGTGTTCTCCTTTTCGGTGATGAACCGAGAATGGATTCTTATACCATTATGCGCAAGGGCGACGGCGTCCCCGTTGAACGTTATGAGGGGTATTCCTTCTTAAACCTTGCCTTTAATTTCAAAAACCGTACCATGGAGCCGATGGTCGTTTCGCTCGAACCCGATGTTGAGGCTTCTCCCGTTGCGCATGGCGGTCAGGAATTTAATTACGTCTTAGAGGGCACCGTTAAGGTCGTTATAGGTAGCACTGAGCATATTTTAAATGAGGGCGATTCTATTTACTTTAATCCCCGTATTCCTCACGGACAATATGCCGTCGGTGGCAGTGCTAAATTCTTAACTGTTATTCAAGAATAAGGAAGGACTTCACGATGAACGAGATACAGAAAAGATTTTGTCCTCAGATAGAATTTGATACATATGAGGATTTTAAGGAAAATTATAAAGTAAATGTTCCTGAAA
>CAYRPK010000252.1:0-2217 GCA_964426175.1 uncultured Eubacteriales bacterium
GAATACGCATAAAGTCGGTACCGTTGATCTGTCCGTCGCTGTCAACATCAGCAGCGTCAAGATGTTCTTCTGCAATGGTGAAGGTGCCGAGGAAGTGGCGGCGTACCTGTGTATAGTCGGTGGAGTTGATCTGTCCGTCGCCGTTTACATCGCCCTTGCCGGCAGGAGTAGGATCGTTAGGGGTAGTACCGGGCTTTCCGGGAGTTTGTGAAGACTCACCGTACATTGCTACCTCGAAGATCTTGGGGCAGTAATCCTTACCCGAGGTACCAACGGTCATATTGATGCGGAAATACTTTGCAGTTACCGCTTCAAAGGTGACAACATCTTCCGGTCGGCTGTCAGTACCATATACATATACAGCATCTGCGATATCGGTCCAGGTTTCGCCGTCATCGGAATACTGAACGGTATAGCCGCCCTCTGCAGCACGGGTATCGCCTTCCCAAGTGATCTGCATTTCGTCAACAGTAGTTGCTTCTGCGTATTCAAATGCGAGCCAGCAATCAAATAACTCCTTGGTATCTTTATCAAAGATGCCGAAACCGCTTGCATACTGCCAACCGGTAGTGATGTTAGCATCGTTTGCATTACCTGCGACAGCGGTGCCACCGTAAACATCGTAGCCTGCATCATATGCGGTTGCTAATACAGCGAGGTTATCGTAATCGAATTCGGTATCATAAGGAACATAGCTATTGAGCTCATCCTCTAAGCCAAGACCGAGCTTTTCATTTGCAAGCTTTGCTATCTGGAGACCGTAAACTTCATGAGCATAGTTGGAGGGGTGACCGTTATCGTGGCCAAGACCGCCGGTAAAGCTATTGCAGCGTACAAGCTGGGTAAAGAAAGCATACTCAACGCCTGCAGCCTCATTTACTGCATCACATGCTGCCTGAATATCATCAAAGAGAATGTCTGCACCCATCGCACCGAGAGCACCGATAACGATAGCATTAGGAGCATCCTCATGAATCTGAGTCATCCATTCGATATAGGTTTGTTTAAAATACTCTTCAGTATACTGTTCACATTCAGGATCAGAGGTATTACTGATAGCGATCATGTCGTTGGTACCGAGGTTGATGATAACGATGTCGGTATCAGAATGATCGGGGTAAGTGTGCTGACTTGCACGGGGATCTTCTTCAGACCAGGACTCTCTGGGAGGGAAGAGGTTGCCTGCGCCCAAAACCCATGAGTTAAGGCCGTTACCGGTATTACCGGTTGTCTGAAGCTCTGCACCTAAAAGACGGGAAACAACACCTGAATATGCACCGTAGGTGTAGGAGTTGCTGGAACCGTCTGCATTTAACCAAACTGCGTCTCCGTTGGTGATGGAGTCACCGTATGCTTCGATAACAAGATCAGAATATGCATTGGGGGTAAGAACAGAGCCGCCTTCGTTAACTGCAATGGATCTGACGCCGAACCAGTCGGTACCGAACCAACCGCCTGCGCCGATTCCGCGGCTCATCTTAATGATTCTTACAAAATGCTCGCCGTCTTCAAGGTTGGCAGCGACCTGAAGCCAACCTGCATTGCCTGCGATAGTGTACTTAGTTGCCTCCATGGGCATGAGGGTGTCTACAAGAACCATAACGGCAGTTGATTCGTTAGCTCCGTCGAGCTGGGCAATATCTACCCATAAATCGGTACCGCTGAACTTAATCTCAACGCCTGCCGCGCCGTAGGAGAAGCAGGTATAGTCGCCGCTTTCAAAATGTCTGCCGAGAAGCTTTACGGTATCAGTATTGACATCGTAAGTGTTGCTTGTTGGAGCGTCTGCTGCATTTACGCCCATGCCGATGCCCATAGTTAAAACCATAGAAACGGCAAGAACAAGCGTAAGAACTTTTTTCAAAGCCTTCATAAAATCATTCCTTTTCAAAATTTTACGGCAGACTTTATCTGCCGCTTATAGTATTTAGATTATACATCATACAACCTTTAATTTCAACTGGTTAACTGAATTTTATTATGTAATATTTGTAAAATTTCCGCCCCAAAAGCGCCAATATCAGTAAAAGTGCACAAGTTTCCCTGTGCACTTTTGGACAATATGTTGTACGGCTTTAATACGATATTTTGTCAACTATCAAGGCATTTTAAAAAATCAACCAATAAGCTCAAGCTCAGCAACAGATACCGTTCCGCTACCTGTAAGGTCAATTCGATAATACTGATATGCATTTCTGTTTGCCTCGGGAATTGCAA
>CAYRPK010000253.1:0-2211 GCA_964426175.1 uncultured Eubacteriales bacterium
ACCTCTTCGAAGTCGAACAACTTCTATGCATTAACGCAGCATTCGCGGAAAGCGCCTACTCGGTTTTCACCTTTGGGACTTTCAGCTCGGAAGGGATAGGTCTTTCTGGAAAACTCATACCGATTCACACCAACCATCGGCTCTCTGAAATGCTATTTACCTCGACCGTCTTCGTCATTGCCTTTAATTTTCGAAGTCAATCAACCTCTATGCATTCACGTAGCATTCACGGGGTATCCTAATATCTTAATAAGAGTTCAGATATCCGGCTCGGAAGTGAGGGGCCCTTTGGGAAGATCCATACCGATTCACACCAACCATCGGCTCTCTGAAATATTCAAAACCCTGACCTTCTTCGTCATTGCCTTTAATATTCAATTTCTAAGTATTATATCACATATTTTTTTACCTGTCAACGTTTTTTTAAAAATTATTTTTATCACAGGTCTTTTGCCAATTCCAAGAATCGCGGCACATATCTGTAAGAGTCAGCTCTGCTTTCCACTTAAGCAGCTTTTCAGCTTTATCCGTACCTGCAAAATATTCGGGAACATCACCGTAGCGGCGAGGAGCAATCTCATAAGGAATCTTAATGTCGTTTGCCTCTTCAAAGGCATGGATGATTTCAAAAACACTGCTGCCTTTTCCCGTACCTAAATTAAATATCTCTGTTCCCTTATTTTTGGCAGCATAGTTCACTGCCGCAACATGGCCCTTTGCAAGATCCACAACATGGATATAGTCTCTTACACCTGTTCCGTCGCGAGTGGGATAGTCATCACCGAAAACGCTGAGCTTCTCTCGTATTCCTGCCGCAGTCTGGGTAATATAAGGCATAAGATTGTTGGGAATTCCGTTAGGCTTTTCACCGATAAGACCGCTCGGATGCGCTCCGATAGGATTAAAATATCGCAAAAGCACTACTGATACATTTTCATCCGCTGTAGCAGTATCCGCAAGGATATGCTCAATAAAATACTTGGTTCTTCCGTAAGGACTTGCGCATCTGCCTGCAACGGCAGTTTCGGGAATTGGGCTGAAATCCGGATCGCCGTAAACGGTAGCGGAAGAGCTGAAAACTATATTTGCCGTACCGTATTTTTCCATTAATTCAAGGATAGTAAGTGTTGTATCAATATTATTACGATAATACATAACGGGCTTTGCAACCGATTCGCCTACCGCTTTAAATCCCGCAAAATGAATTACAGCGTCAATGTTATTCTCTGCAAAGGCTTTTTCCGTTTGATTAAAATCAGCAGCGTCTGCCTCATAAAATTTAGGACACTTACCAGTGATTTTCTCAATCCTGTCAACGACCGAAGCGCTGCTGTTTGAAAGGTCGTCAACAATCACGACATCATGACCTGCATTTAAAAGTTCTACCGCGGTATGCGAGCCGATAAAGCCCGTACCGCCTGTAAGTAATACCTGCATAATTATTCAATCCTTTTTTAAATAATCGAGTTATTTTACCACAAACCATAAAAATTGTCAATTAAATGTCACTGCCATATTAAATAACGGGGCGTTAACAACAAAAAATATATTTGAAAGGAGTTTTTATTATGGAAAACAAAAAATATTACTGTGAAGATGAATTTCTGAGAATGTCTTGTGTTGCCTCCAACACCGATGTTACGGGATATGCCACCAAAACGCCCATGAGCGATCATGAAGCCGACAATTTATCTGAGCTGATGGGCGTTCCGTCAAGCAAAAATACCGGTGCAAGAAAACGTAAGAAAAGAAAATAAGGGTCTTGTTTTCATAAGAATTATATGTTAAAATAGCCAAAAAAAGGAGTGATATTCATTGTCAAAGGGACAAAGAAACTGCGATTCCTGTATCAATTTAGTATATGATGAGGATTTCGGATGCGACATATGCATTATTAATATGGATGAAGACGAATTTGCAAGATTTGCCGGAAAAACAGATATTTCGTGCCCTTTCTACCAATTTGATAATGAATATATCAATATCCGCAAACAAAATTAGAAAGGCTGTTTTAACATGAGCAATCCTAAAATTTTAATCGAAGTCGAAAATTTCGGTAGTATGACTGCCGAGCTTTATCCCGAAAAGGCTCCAAAAACCGTTGAAAATTTTCTTTCTCTGGTAAATGACGGTTTTTACACCAATCTTATTTTCCATCGAGTAATTGAATGATTCATGATTCAGGGCGGTGCATTTAATGAGATATTCGGT
>CAYRPK010000254.1:0-2205 GCA_964426175.1 uncultured Eubacteriales bacterium
TTTATGTGCTTAACGTTCCCGAGTGTCAAAGCGTGCTTGAGTCACTTTTGCCCATATTATGCATAAACAGAATATATGCACGTACAGTAGCCTCGTTTACACAAACAAGGCTATTTATATCATGGTTTCTTATGTATAACGAAAAAGCCTCTAAATCGTGTCTGTACGACATAAGCGTATTTTCAGAGGACTGTTTGTGATTTTTCATGTAACCGATAAATTGTTCTGCTAAAATTTCCATTATGATGTAACCACTTTCTAAATAATCGTTTGCATAAACAAGATACTGAAGCAATATATAAGCGCTCCTGCAAGCATAAAACACATAAGAATCGAACAACTTTTGACAGTTGATGAGGTTAAATTTTTCACTTCAGAAAAATTATCGCCGTTTTTAACGAGCATTAGCATCGCTGCAGACAGCTTAAAAAATAGACGTGCAGAGTATATCATATATATAGCAAAAAGTACAAAGTGCGGAATTAATATGATAATAGACCAAAGAGTAGCCTCAGCGCCCAATCCCGAATATAAAGACAATACAGCGGCACCTAAACCCAAGCCGCGAAAAAACACGGTTAGAGGTATAAGTACTATACCTGCAACGGAAAAACCCGAAATAGATAAAATTAACTGATAGATAAATAATGATGCCAGATACGATACAAATATGTCACTAAAAGTACCGCTTCTAAGCGGAGTGATATCAAATGATGTTTCAGAAAAAATACAACCTGAAACAAAACCGGCGATTAAAATAAGTCCAAAAAAAATATACATAAAATCAGCCGAAAATGTCTGTATAAGACTAATACGAGCTTTAGAAATACTGCGTCTGATTTTTTGACTCAAAATGACCACTTCCTTTGCATATTATATCTATGCAAAGGTGGGACAAATTATCACTCACCCGAAAGCTCTTTAGATCTTTGAGTGCAAGCTTTCATTGCTGTATCTACAGACGCGGCATATCCTGTAGCCTCGAAGGACTCAAGTGCTCTTAAGGTAGTTCCTCCAGGAGAAGAAACCATCTTAATAAGCTCCTCAGGAGTTGAACCTGAATCAATAAGCATATATGCACTGCCTAAGATAGATTGAAAAATAAGTGAAGCCGCTGTATCACCGTCAATACCCTGCGAAACAGCACTGTCAATCATTGCTTTTGCAAAAAGATATACATATGCAGGGCTTGAACCGTTAACTGATACCACCTCATTCATTTTATCTTCAGAAACTACTGCAGAAACACCGACAGCCTCAAAGATTTTACGGATAGATGCAAATTCATTGTCGGTAACAGGTGAAACATGCGACATAGCTGTAGCGCCGTAACCAAGCATCAATGGAGTATTAGGCATAGTTCTGATAACCTTGGCATCCTCACCGAGAAACGACTTAATAAAAGCAGTAGATATACCTGCTGCAATGCTGACTACAATTTTTGAAGGTAAATAATCAGCTTTGATTAAAGGTAAAACATCATTAAAATTCTGCGGTTTTACTGCGAGAAAAATAATATCACATTCCTTAGTAAGGTTGCCGGCAGAAGTAACACCGTTAATTCCACGCAAAACAAAACTATCCACCTTTACCTTATCAATATCAAAAACATATATTGAAGAGGGGGAATACAGCTCTTTATTAATAATGCCGTTGATTATGGCAGAAGCCATATTTCCTGCACCGATAAAACCGACCTTTGTCATTATGTCTACCACCTTTAATAATAATCAGAGCATTATATAGAATAATACTTTTTTAAGCATTTTTCAATGATAATTTATGACTTCGAGGCATTTTTGGCATTTTTCATAAAATTATGTTAAGTTATTAGGCAAACATTACTAAAATTATGTAAAACTGTTATGTAAACCACTATGCAAAAAATGGGTTGCGATTATGTAAACCGCAACCTGTTGTGTGTCTGACATTTTCAGACACAATTATTCTTCCTCATCAAGAGCTTCCTTGATTTTAAGGGCAATAGCACATTCGACACGTTTTTTCTCTAATTCGCAAGAAATTTCATGAGGCTTGAGTAAATCACCCTCATACATATAATTATTCGCATTACAGCCGCCGCTGCAGAAAAATCTTACCCAACAATCCTGACATTTAGGCTTATTATAAATATTTGCTTCGGCAAATCGACCTTTGATTTCTCTGTTTAGTTCACCGGTCAAGACGCTTCCCATTTTAAAATCC
>CAYRPK010000255.1:0-2199 GCA_964426175.1 uncultured Eubacteriales bacterium
AAGCCCGAAAACCAAAAGAGAGGCAAGAACAGCCGTCGCTATTCTTGTAATTATTTTCTTATTCTTCACGCTGACCCTCCCGATAATATTTTTATTATTATAACACATAACAAATAACTAATAAATACTATTTTTTGAAATTTGAAACAGCATATTGCAAAAAATGCGGGAAAATATAATAATATCTTAATTTTCGTGAGGGCAATATGGCAATCTCTTTGATTCGTACTATAATTATATATCTTTTAGTTCTTGTGGGCATAAGGATGATGGGAAAAAGACAGATAGGTGAGCTTCAGCCTTTTGAGCTTGTGGTGGCTATGCTTATATCTGACCTTGCAGCAGTACCGATGCAGGACACAGCGCAACCGCTTACAAGCGGACTTATTCCTCTGTTTACTATTATAGCACTGCAGACGATAGTTTCGGGTATTACTATGACAAAATCAAAAGTCCGCCGTAAAATCACGGGTAACCCCACTATTTTAATAAAGAATGGCAAGATAATGCAGAACGAAATGAAACGTGTTAATTTCACCTTAGACGACCTCATTGAAGCTCTGCGTCTTGAAGGCTACTGTAATCCTGCGGAAATAGAATTTTGCATATTGGAAACCAACGGAAATATAAGTGTATTTCCTCTGCAAAACAATCAGCCGGTCTTTTCTTTGCCTATTGTTACAGACGGAGATGTATTGTATTCTAATCTGCACTTTTTCGGCTTAGATGAAAATTGGATGAACAGTCAGCTTAAAAACGAAAAAATATCGCTTGAAGATGTATTTTTAATGACTGTTGATGTAAATAAAAATGTTGGATTTGTTCGTAAGGATAAAGGAGCGTAAAACAGGTGAAAAAATATATAATGGGCATTATAATTATCACAGTGATAACATTATTATCTATCGCCGGCTGTGTTTATCTTGATATTTTTCAGCATAATGCACTGTTAAAATTGAATGAGGCTGAGCAAATACTCCAGAGCGGCGATTATGAAGCAGCCGAAATTTCGGCAAAAAAAATGAAGTCATACTTAGAAGAAAGTGACTTCATTTTAAGAATGTATATTTCACATGAGGAGCTTGATAAAATGCTGGCATCAGCTGCACGAATGTCTGCCTACGCAAAGGAAGAAACCAAGAACGACTTTCTCGCAGAAAGTCAAAGCATACGTCAACGGTTAGAACTTGTCGTCGCAGGAGAAAAAGTAACCATAGATAATATACTTTAATCAAGCAGTTTATTGAGTTCATCCCTGAAGGTATTAATGTCCTTAAACTGTCTGTAAACAGAAGCAAAGCGTACATATGCGATTTCGTCAACATCCTTTAGTCTTTGCATGGCAAGCTCGCCGATACGCTGAGAATGTATTTCACGGTCAAGAGAATTCTGCAGCATTGCCTCCACGTCAGAAACTATACCGTCAAGAACCTCCATTGGAACAGGACGTTTATAGCACGCACTGAGCAAGCCCTTTAAAAGCTTATCTCGCTGAAAGGACTCACGTGTACCGTCCTTTTTAATAACCATAACAGGTACACTTTCAATAATTTCATAAGTTGTAAAACGCTTTGAGCAATTAAGACATTCTCTTCTGCGTCGTATTTTTAAATTATCTTCTGACGGTCGAGAATCAACGACCTTACTTTCCTCAAAAGAACAAAACGGACATTTCATTAAATCGCCTCCACAATATATACATCATCATATATATTGTATCACAATTAACTGTGATATGCAATATAATCTTCAATTATATCTGCAGCCGTAATAGGTGCTACATTCCCCTTTTCGATAATTTCAGCAAGCTCCTTTACTACTGAAAATTTTGATGACACATTAGGTACGGATACAAAGGAATGAAGCAAGGCTCCTTTGTGATATGAAATAACAAGTCCGTATTGAATTGCACTTTCATCAATCAAGTAATCTGATGCCGATGAAACCGTAATTTCAACCCGAGTGTCACACTCTCCGTCTACTGTAGTACCTCCGAACGATACACGATTTAACATATTAAACATCCCTTTCTGCAACAATTCATATCTGTCTTGTAAATATTATAAAGCAAAAGATAAGGAATGAAAAGAAAAATCGTTTGACTTAAATCGACACTATTCGACATCTACACAATATATTGTAGCAAGCCTGCATATAAGTACATTAAACAGATGTTATTTCACCGTGTTCACAAAATGT
>CAYRPK010000256.1:0-2196 GCA_964426175.1 uncultured Eubacteriales bacterium
TATAGAAAGCTTCCTACAAGCTTTGTGCGCGACATTATAATGAAGGCACCCAGCGCTGATATGATGAACACACTTGCGCGCAGTGTTCTAACACTTTATTCTTATGATAAAAATGCCGATGATACGTCTATTGAAAACGTACTTCGTCAAAGTCTTGAGTTGATTGCGCTTTTCCCGATACTGTCTGTATATGGGTATCAGGCGTATATGCATTATTTTAAGAATGCCAGCCTTTATATTCACGCGCCGAGAAAGCATCTTTCAACAGCGGAAAATATTTTACGTCTGCTTCGTCCGGATAAAAAGTATACTGAGCTTGAAGCAAGAGTATTGGATATTGCTCTTGTTCTTCACGCTGAACACGGTGGCGGAAACAATTCAAGCTTTACGACACATGTTGTTACTTCGAGCGGAACAGATACTTATTCTGCAATTGCGGCGGCTCTCGGCAGTCTTAAAGGCCCCAGACACGGCGGTGCGAATATCAAAGTTGTCAATATGATGGACAACATTAAAAATAATGTTTGCGATTGGAACGACGATGAAGAAATAAGTGAGTATCTTGCAAAGATACTTCATAAAGAAGCTTTTGATAATTCAGGACTTATTTATGGTATCGGACACGCAGTATATTCGCTTTCTGACCCCAGAGCAGAGGTTTTCAGGAAGTTCGTTAAAACTCTTTCGGAAGAAAAGGGAAGAAGCGATGAATTTAATCTTTATCGCAAAGTCGAGCTTCTTGCCCCCAAGATAATTGCAGGAGAAAGAAAGATGTATAAAGGTGTCAGCTCGAATGTTGACTTTTACAGCGGCTTTGCATACAGTATGCTTGGATTACCTACTGAGCTTTACACACCACTTTTTGCAATCGCACGCATAGCAGGCTGGAGTGCGCACAGAATTGAAGAACTGACTAACGCCGGTAAGATTATCCGTCCGGCATATAAGAGTGTCTGCTCAGAAAGAAAATATATTGAATTATCTGACAGATAAAACTTGACAATTTATATAATAAGTGCTATAATCACCAATAGTGGCTATAGCACTTATTTTTTATCTGAATATTCTTGGGGGAGCTGACGGAAGTCGGCTGAGATTGAACATATTCCTGTTTCTGAACCCATGAACCTGTACGGATAATGCCGGCGTAGGGAACCCTTTATTTTTGCGTCGCATTTTCAGCGGCGTATTTTTTTATGCAAAAAAGAAAGGATTATTTTTTATGGAAAAAACATTAAATAAAAACAAAACGGAAATTATTGCCGTTACCGGTGTATCACTTGCACTTGCAACAGTGCTAAGCTTTATCAAGGTGTGGGAAATGCCTTTAGGCGGCTCTATTACATTGCTTTCCATGTTGCCGATGGTATTTCTTTCTATGAGATACGGAGTTAAACACGGTTTAGTTAGTGCGTTTCTTTATTCACTGATACAGCTTGCATGTTCATTTGCAGAGCTTTCTACATGGGGACTGACTAAATGGACATGGTTTGGAGCTATAGTATTTGATTACATAATTGCATTTACTGTATTGGGACTTGCAGGAATTTGGAGAGACAAAGGAAGAGTTCTGCAGATATTAGGTGTCGTTTTTGCTATGTCGCTGAGATTTGTATCTCATGTAATAAGTGGTGTAATTTTTTTCGGAATGTGGATGCCGGAGGAATGGAGTAATCCATTTATCTATTCAATCTGTTATAACGGTGCATATATGCTTCCCGAAATTGTCTTAACCGCATTAGTGCTTTTTAGTGTACCTCGATTACTTAAAATGTTTAAGAAGTAGACCTTTTTAAAATGCTACAAAAAGACGGCAGAGAAAATGATTTCTCTACCGTCTTTTTGGTTTTGATCCGTTATCACAATCTGATTAATTTTGCAAATATAAATTTGCTTGTTTTTGACTTATATAGAATTTAATCGCAAAAACCAAAAGTGTTATAGACAAAGTAATCATCACAACACCTGCAATTAAGCCATCGTGCATCGGATTATACCTAAGTAACAAGATATAGCATCAAACACGTTGCCATTATCAAGGGCCAAAAAATGCATAACATCACTCATATAATAGCCATCATTTAGTTGAGGATTTTGTGTAAATGTATCTTTATAATATATCCCTGTCAGTATACTCCAAAAAGGCACACTAAGAGCCATAACCGCTATTCTAATTTTGATTAACAGCGGATACTT
>CAYRPK010000257.1:0-2191 GCA_964426175.1 uncultured Eubacteriales bacterium
ATCTGTACAGTATAAATCTCCCCTATTTACAAATACTAACATCACAATTTGAATTTTAAAGGAGATTTATATATATGAAAGCAACAGGAATTGTACGTCGCATAGACGACCTTGGCAGGGTTGTTATTCCGAAGGAAATTCGCAGAACTATGCGAATTCGAGAAGGCGACCCTCTGGAAATTTACACCGACAATGACGGTGAAGTTATATTTAAGAAATACTCACCTATAGGTGAAATGAGCGGTTTTGCGACCCAATATGCGGATGTTCTTTATAAGACTTGCGGCTTCCCTGCAGCAGTTTGCGACCGTGACCACATTATCTCCGCAAGCGGTGTTTCACGTAGAGATATTTTGGAAAGAAGAATAAGCCCTAACCTTGAAAGTCTTATGGAAAAGCGTAAAGCCTATATCCATAAGCGCGGCGAGGGTGAAAGCATTGAGGCTGTAGAGGGCTTTGAACGCAACGCAATTGTGGCGGCGCCCATTATTTCAAGCGGTGATATCACAGGCTGTGTTATTCTTTTTTCCTCTGACGATAATAAATATGCCGGCGAAACCGAGCTTAAATTATGTCAGGCAGCGGCTGCCTTCTTGGGCAAGCAGATGGAAGAATAATTTACAAAAAAATTATGTATATAAAAAGGATACCGTATGAGACATTAACTCTAACGGTATCCTTTTTTCAATCACATATGTTGCTTTTTTCTAAGTTTTTAAAAGCCTTGATTGCATTTTATATGAATCTTTTTAAGAATTCCTCGAACTTAGGTGTCCACCATTCTCTATAACCTTGCTCCGTCGGATGAATAGGATCACTCATATATTTACTGTAATTTTCATCGCTTACCCCATTCATTTGAGCATCGTTCCATAAATCAATAATTCCGATATCCCATTTTTCTTTTACATCATACAATGCGTTAATCATATTTTCATACGCTGTGCTATTGTATTTTGTTCCGGTATAAAAAACTACCGGACAATTCCATGTTTCTTTCGCATAGCTTACGATAAACTCAATTGCACCGATTACGGTGGTTGTATCGAAATCATCACGGTTAAAGCTATCTGATAGCTTTCCAAGGGGTTTATTGCCAGTAGCATCATTTGTCGAAAGCTGACATACAAAGCAATCCAAATCGAGGCTCTTATATCCTTCTTTTTGTAATCGCTGTACATATGATGTTGCACCGTTATCGACCAAGGTCGTTCCCGAAACGGCTTCTTTAATTACTTTACAATCATTGTTTTCTGCAATGATATCAGCCATAGAAACACCGCCCGAAGCCGAGCCGTATGTTACAGACGAACCAAGAAAGAATATGGCTTTTCCTTTTAATTTTGATGCAAATATATCGTAAAGTCCGAGATAATGCTTACGTATCTGCATAAAATCCGTTGAATTAATTTTTTCGTCGCAATTGACATCCGCGGCAAGCGAATTAATTTCACCTAATTCAAAAATATTGAGATAGGCTCTTTGTACCTGCATAAAATCTGTTGAATTTATAGCGCCGTCACCGGAAACATCACCTAAAATCATAACCGTATATGTTTTTGAGTCCTTCGTTACCGACATTCCGGTTCCTACGATAGCTTCATCAGATAAGGGATTCCCCTTTAAATTTACAGCACCCGTAATACCCTTAATTTCTCCTACGGTTGTACGGTCCATAATTCCACTAACGATTTTAGTTTCATCGTCATATATAACTGACGGAATTTTAACAAGGTTCGTAATTGCAGAGTATACTGCTGTTGCCGCATCTGCATACTCTGTTTCAAGCTGTGAATCCGTTGCTAAAATCGCTTTTCCGTTTTCGACTACTGCTGTAAGCTCCGCCCAGGATTCCGCGGTATAGTTGCCTTCATAAAACTCCAAGCAGTAATTTATTGCAGTCTTAAGATTAAATTTTGCTATGTCTATTGTATTTATCGTGCCTAATATCTCAAGTTCATATATTCTGGGCATGAACTTATCCGTCTTTGTGAATGATACCCGTACACCGTAAATTTCAGTAACCTCATCAAATGTATATGTCAATACGTTTCCGTCCACTGTATTTTCTGTTCCCAAAATTGCCTTTGACCAAACAAATTCACCTGTTTCCCTGTCAATAGTTTTGATTTTATAATTATAGTAATTGGTATAGATATAGTCATAATCTCCTTCTTCTATATCTATATTT
>CAYRPK010000258.1:0-2183 GCA_964426175.1 uncultured Eubacteriales bacterium
TTCCTTAATTTTGCTTGGACGGATATCATATGTAACATAAATACTGTCGGATGTTTCAAAAATATAATTATAGGATTCCACCTACAATTATATTATATTCTTAGATTTGTTCATAATCAATTGGCGTTGTGTACAAATTTGGTAACGGTAAACTGTGCAATTTGTTGACTCAATGTAATTAATTGTCGAAAAATGTCGAATTCTTCGCATAAAAAGTTTTTGTCATATGTGCTGTGCTGTGTGCATACTCATATACAAACACGAAATTGCAAAATACGGAGGAATAGGATATGGCAAACACAAGCATCTATCGGGATATTGCAGCGCGAACGGGCGGAGACATTTATATAGGAGTAGTGGGCCCTGTAAGAACGGGAAAATCAACATTTATAAAGCGTTTTATGGATACGCTTGTACTGCCCAACATCGACGATGTTTACAAGCATGACCGAGCCCTTGATGAATTACCCCAAAGCGCAGCAGGCCGCACTATTATGACGACCGAGCCGAAATTTATTCCTAATGAGGCAGTAGATATTACTATTGAAAATAACGCGCACATGAAGGTACGAATGATTGACTGTGTAGGATATATTGTACCCAGCGCTTTAGGGCATATTGAAAATGATATGCCGCGTATGGTGCATACTCCTTGGTTTGAGGAGGAGGTACCCTTTAATACGGCGGCTGAAATCGGTACCAGAAAGGTCATTAACGAGCATTCGACCATAGGACTTGTTGTTACTACCGACGGCTCAATTGGTGAAATACCAAGGGGAGATTATGAGGAAGCAGAGGAAAGAGTAATTTCTGAGCTTAAGAGCATAGATAAGCCTTTTGCAGTGGTAGTCAATTCTGCAAATCCCGATGGGGAAGAGGCTACATTGACAAAAAAACGTATTGAAGCAAAGCACGGTGTTCCTGTAATTGTACTCAACTGTATGGAGATAGGTGAAAGCGAAATCAGAGAGATACTTAAGACAGTCCTCTTTGAATTCCCCGTTGCAGAAATAGGTATAGATATGCCCCGATGGATCGCAAATCTTTCGCCGGAGCATTGGCTGAGAACCAGCATTATAGAAGGACTTATGAATTCGGTTTCAGGTATTCAGAAAATCCGTCAGGTGAAAGATGTGGTCGATGCAATGACGGAAAACGAAAATATAGAGGATGCCGCGATTTCATTAATTGATTTAAGCCTTGGCACTGCGACGGTAAAGCTGACTGTTTCACAAAATCTTTTCTTCCGTATTCTTTCGGAGGAAACGGGAATGGAAATTGCAGGGGAAGAAGACTTAGTCAGCCTTATAGTATCCTTAAACGAAACAAAACACCGCTTCGAAAAGTTCGAAACGGCGCTTAAAGAGGTGGAAACCAAGGGTTACGGTATCGTAATGCCAAGCATTGATGAACTGACCTTGGAGGAGCCTGAAATTGTTACACAAGGTGGCAAATACGGCGTTAAGCTTCGCGCGAGCGCACCTTCTATCCATATGCTCCGCGCCGATATTGAAACAGAAGTCAGCCCCATTGTCGGCAGTGAAAAGCAGTCACAGGATCTTATACTTTATCTGCTTAGGGAATTTGAAGAAAATCCCCAGATGATCTGGCAATCTGATATTTTTGGAAAATCTCTGCATGAGCTTGTTAATGAAGGACTTCATTCAAAGCTACATCATATGCCCGACGAAGCGAGGCTTAAATTGCAGGAAACCTTAGAGCGCATCATAAACGAAGGCTGCTCGGGACTTTTATGTGTAATTCTGTAAAAAGAACTGCACATCAATCTGTAAAGCTGATTGACTTTACATCCTGCATTGCCTCGTCATAGGTGTCAGCAGAACAGAAAAAATTGCCGTAGCAATCGTAAATTTCGTAATGACCTCTTGTTGCTCTGATTTCATATTTCATGATTAGATACATTCCTTTCGTTCTTCATTGACTGTATTATACAATTCAGAATGTACCAATTTTATCCCTTTCGCCCAAAAAATCAGATAAAAGAAAAATTCTCTTGTCACTTGGCAAGAGAATTTTCTGATGTTTTATTGTAGGTTTCTTAAAGTGGTTTTTAAAGCTTTATTTAAGCATGTCTTTGTAAATTTTACCTGTATTCAAATCAAATAACTCGTGTTTTATCTGAAAAGCGGCAATACATACAAACATAATTACAGATATAATTG
>CAYRPK010000259.1:0-2175 GCA_964426175.1 uncultured Eubacteriales bacterium
ACTGATAAAAATCCTCTTCGTTTTCAATAAGGTAAGGATCTTCATAGGTTCCGTTACCGTTAAAGCTGTAAAAAGGATTATAAATCTCAATATCAAGAGGCTTAACAATATCGCCGTAAACAACATTCACCGTTGAATCTTTTACTGTCACAACACCCTGCAAATCAAGCATCCATCCGTCTACAACAGCCTTTGTTCCGTCTGCATAGACAGCCGTTACTTCAAGTCCTTCGGGAACTATCCATTCGGTCACGTTATAAGTAGTTTTTAAGGGTAAAGAAGTAATTTCAATATCAACCGCCATACTTCTGTCCTCACTGTAGGATTCAAGAATATATTGGTACTGCGGATAGAACATCTTTTCACTGACATTAGCCGCACTGTAAACAATATAATCCGAATAAACCTTTACCGCATATGCCTGACTGCCGTATTCCTTGGTAGTCAAGCCATTGTTATCATAGCTTAAGCTGCCGTTATGATAGCCTCTGACAGCACTAAGCGAGCTATTGTGCATCATTCTTGCAGCAGTGCCGTTTTCATCAGAGAAGTTAACATCATCCTCAAATCTTACGTGAGTGTGACCCGACATTGTGATAACTTCTTTATACTTGCTGAGAAGTCCTCTGAAGCGTAACGCCTGAGGATATTTGTTTTTGATTTGGATATTCTGTGAATATTGGCCGTCATAGATATCGCCCGAGCCCCAATTATGAAAAGGAGCGTGCTCTACTATAAAAATATTTGTAGCTGTTCCTGCATACTGCTCTAAAAGCTCTTCAACCCAATCTATCTGCTCTTTTGAAAACGGATCTTGTTTTGCAGTATTGCCGGTAGATGAAATTTCAAGTGTCATAAAGATGAAAAGATTATCAAATTCATCCTCAGGACCCTCAAACATTACGTAATAATAGGGAGAATCCTCAAAAGGACGAACCTCGTTTTCGGCAGTCCAATCTCCTACTCCGCCGCTGGTGTAATAAAGAAAATTCTCGGTGTTGGGAGTTTCGTGATTACCCTGTGCTTCATAAATATCCATTATATCAAAGGTCGAGGCATTGACGGAATTTGCATAGGTCGTCATCTCATCTGTAGTGGCATTAAGAGACATATCACCCGAAAGAATAACCTTTTGGAGGCCTAATTCGTCAAACCAATTAAGACCTGCAGTCAGCTTTTCAGGTCCGCCGTTATTTGTATCGTTAACATGAACGTCCGAAACAGAAGCAAAGCTGAAATATTCAGTTTGATTTCTCTGCTTTTCCATAGGTATCTCAACGATATCCAGTGCATTAGTGAGCGCGGTATCCGTTACGCTACCATCATCATCGGAAAATACAACAAGCTTGGTTGCACCCTCGGGAATGGCGATTTTCCTCTTAAAACTGTATTCGCCTACGCTCTTTGCAACCGACGAAATGGGATAAAGACCCTCTAAGACTCCATTGTCATTTGCCCAATAGAGCACATAGTAGCTCTGCGTTCCACCCGAAAGAGTGACCGTGCCCTCGGCGTAGCCCTCTTTTTCGGCATCATCACCCGTAAAAGTATAGGTAACAAGCCCCATTTCTCCGCTTATCGCTTCAGCCTCTGCCGTAACTGACAATTGCCCAACAAGGCAGGTAGTCAGCATAACACCGACTGCAAGAAATAAGGAAATTAATCTTTTCAGCATTTTTCCTGTTCCTTTCCCTGCGGCAAAGCCGCATTTTTATTATGCTACGATTATACTCCCCTTTTTCATTTTCGTCAATAATTCTATTTATTTTTATGATTTTTTTGTGCAAAAGATAAACAAATTTAGTATTTCCGATTACGCCGTTAATATCAAGCATTACCTACAAGCAAAGCACCGCATTTGATATTTTATTTCAAAGATGCTGTTGCAAATATGAAAAAAATGTGATAAAATATTAATGCCAAACAAGTTAATTAAGTAAGTCCACGGGAGAAGTGTTTTTATTTTTGTTAAAAACGCATTCTCTATTTTTGGCATTCTCTTGTGGACTGTTAAAACTTGTTTGGCGACAATCGGAGCTGTGCGTTTTTTAGTGCGTGGCTTCGGCTGCGCATTTTTTTATTTTAGAAAGGATTGGTAAAAAATGAAAACAATCAAAAGACTCCTGTCAGCAGTGCTTGCACTTGCGCTGATAGGGACAAGCCTCGTAAGCGGGC
>CAYRPK010000260.1:0-2127 GCA_964426175.1 uncultured Eubacteriales bacterium
CGATCGGTCAAGCTTCAGACTGTCGAACAACCCCAAATCTCGCTTGAGATTTGGGGTTATGAATTTTAGGTGACGGTTTTCTCGTTCTTTCGATTTTCGATGCATAAATGTTTAGTAGGGCATTTCTCGCAAATATATCCTTTGCTCTTAAATCATTTTTATCACCAACTATATTATACCATAAAATGCAAAAAGCCCAGACTAAACTGGACTTTTTCGACAGACTGAGCGGTTATTTAGATATAATAACCGTTATCTTTATAGTAATGTTTACTTACCTCGCACGGCAATGAATTTCTTCACATCAAAATCCACTGCACCGAACATCTTGAGTAAAACAAAATATCCTGCTACCGCGAGAAGTATTCCGCTGATAAGTACAAAAACACCTTGACTTTGACGCAAGATAAGCCAAACAGTTCCGCAGGAAAGTACTGCTGCCGCTATTGGCTTTAATACCCAATCTTTAAAGTCAACTTCAATATCCGTAACGGTTATAAGCCTGTTGACCGAAAGCGCGGCGTTGATAATTTCGCTGATGAATATAACAAGCAGATATCCTTTTATTCCCATTGACGGAACAAGTGCATAAACAAGCACCACGCAAATTGTGGCATCAACAATATTATATCTCATGGTTGCCATCTGCTCATTTAAGCCTTTAAGCATCCCATCAACAGCTGTATCGAGGTACATTACCGTTACAAGCGGCGCAAGAATACGTATATATATCCCCGCATCGGCCGATTTAAAAAGTACCTCTCCCAAGTTTTCCGAAAATGCAAGCAGTACACCTGCGGCGCAAACCGAAAACATCATGGCAAATTTGATTACTCTGCAAGCCGCACGCTTGATACTCCCCTCTTTTTGCAGTGTTTTCAGCTCCGCCATTTCGGGTATAAGAAGTCCTGCAAAGGAAGATAATATAGATGCAGGAAAAAGTACTGTCGGCAGTGCCATTCCCGTGACGGTACCGTATGCCGCCATTGCGGCGGTATAGGATTGCCCCGACTTTTCAAGTCCTTTTGGAATTAGCATATGCTCAATAGTTACAAGTCCCGAACGCAGATATGAGGACATCGCCATTGGAAATGCAATGGTAAATATCTTTTTTCCAAGTCCTTTTTCTGCTTTCCCGCTCAAAACAAAGCCTCTCTTTTCTCTGCGGTACATCAGCCACAGCCAAAGGCACGACATTGCCTCTGAAAATGTTCCGCCAAGGACTATCGCCGCACAGGCGGCTTCTACCCCGTCAGGTGCGAAAAGCTCAAAAAGCATTATGGCGGCGGTCATGCGGATAAATTGCTCGAATATCTGCGAGCCTGCGCTTTTTGAAACCCGTCTTATTGCGTTAAAATATCCGCAGAGTGCCGAGGACATTGAAACAAAGGGCAACGCACCCGCCAACAGCCGCAAGGATAAAAGTGTATCGGGGTTATCAAGCCATTTTTCGCTGATAAGCGGCGCAAAGCCAAAAAGCAAAGCACAACCTGTTAATCCAAAGCAAAGACTGTAAAATACACTTTTCCTGACAGCATTTTTAACTCCGTCATAGGAGTTTTTTGCAAGCTGCTCTGCAACCACACGTGTTGCGGCAAGACCGATACCGCCCAAAGAAAATGTTACCGCAAAGCGATAGACCGACATTATGAGCTGATATACGCCCATTCCGTCGGCACCGACTTTTCCCGTTATGTAAGAATTAAACAATATACCTATAGCCTGTAGAAACGCTGAGGTAAGCGATAAAAGTAATCCGTTTTTGATAAATTGCCGAAGCTTATGCATATAATATAATCATCCTTTTACTGATAGGATAAGGTCTTGTTTCATAAAAGCATATGCGTTTTTGAGATACAATATTAAAAAACTTCAAAAATTTTAAAGTTTGATATTGACATTGGTACAGGATTTGTGGTATTATATTGGTCGTTGATTGGAGAGGTATCGAAGCGGTCATAACGAGGCGGTCTTGAAAACCGTTTGTCCGAGAGGACACAAGGGTTCGAATCCCTTCCTCTCCGCCAGATTATTTCAGGCTTTTGCCTTTAATATATTTTAGATAATTTATCATTTGGAGAAATACCCAAGTGGTGAAGGGGCTCCCCTGCTAAGGGAGTAGGTCGG
>CAYRPK010000261.1:0-2111 GCA_964426175.1 uncultured Eubacteriales bacterium
TATCGAAACCACAAAAATTGTACATAATGCATTGGCAGAGGTTGGTGTGAAGCTTATTGACCATTTCGTTTTCGGCGAGGACGGGACCTGCGTTTCGGTATCACAAAGTGCAGATTATAAAAGGGTTTTTGGCATAGCACAAGATCAGGATGGAATAGAGGAGCTTTTGCCTGAAGAGCTTGAGGAACTGTACGATATGGATTTTGAGTATGATATATGATTTTAATAAAAATGCAGTAAAGTTTGAACGCTTTACTGCATTTTTTTGCTTGCTATCTGCTTGATATGGGAGTATATCCGTGATTACCGTCGATAGCGGTATAAGCAGGACGAATGATCTTGCCGCCACTGTATAATTCCTCAATTCGGTGAGCGCTCCAGCCGGTTACACGTGAAATGGCAAACAGAGGAGTGTAAAGGTCGGTGGGAATACCCAAAACCTTATATACGAGGCCGGAATAAAGGTCTACATTGGCACAGATATCTTTTGTTACACCTTTGACTTTAGCAAATACCTCGGGAGTAAGACGCTCTACGGCATCCAAAATAATGAAATCCTCATCGAAGCCCTTTTCAAAAGCGAGGGCTTTAGCATTTGCTTTGAGAATTTTTGCACGGGGGTCGGATTTGGTATATACCGCATGACCCATACCGTAAATAAGACCGCTTTTATTGCCTGCTTCTTTACGAATAAGCTTTTCAAGAAAGGCTGCAATCTCATCATCGTTATTATAATTCTCAACGCCCTCTTTGATATACTCAAGCATTTCAACTACCTTGATGTTTGCGCCACCGTGCTTGGGACCCTTAAGACTGCCAACTGCGGCAGAAATTGCTGAATAGGTATCTGTGCCCGATGATGAAAGCACTCGGCAAGAGAATGTAGAATTGTTTCCACCGCCGTGCTCGGCATGAAGTACCAGGCACAGATCGAGCAGCTTAGCTTCCGCATCGGTAAATTGTCTGTCGGGACGGAGCGAGGATAAAATACATTCTGCGGTAGAGTGATTTTTATCAATAGGATGGAAAAACATGCTGTCGTTGTTATAATGGCGGCGTTTTACCTGATATGCGCTGACTGCAATTGTGGGGAACTGCGCAATCAAGTTAACTGATTGACGAATAATATTGTGTAATGATGTATCGTCAGGATTATCATCATACGAATAAAGTGCAAGTACGCTTCTTGCGAGCTTATTCATAATATCGGGAGAGGGTGCCTTTATTATCATATCATCAACGAAGAAAGGCGGCAGTTCTCTGCATTCCGCAAGTAACTTTGTGAAATTTTCCAATTGGGAAGGGGTTGGCAAAGTACCAAAAAGAAGAAGATAGGCGGTTTCTTCAAAACCGAAACGGTCATCCTCCTGAAAACCTGCAACAAGGTCATTGATATTAACTCCGCGATATGTAAGCTCGCCGTCAACGGGCATTCTTTCGGTTTCGTTGATAAGATATCCGTGAACATTGCAGATTTTAGTAAGACCGGCTCTGACTCCCGAACCGTCTTTATTTCTGAGACCGCGAAGTATATGATATTTTTCATATGCCTCGGGATTAATGGTGTTATTTTTAATATATTCACCGCATAGACTTGTAACAGTATCCGATATAAAAATATTTTCTGAATTGTTGTTCATGATAGACCTCACTTTGGAATGCTTTATGCAAATTTGAATTTTTTTGTAGTGCATATCTCAATTTTACATCAAATCGGACTAAATGTCAAGGCTAACGGAGGTAAAAAATGAAAGATAAAGTGATTTTGACTGCATTTTTGGCGATTGTGATGATAACGGCACCGCTGTTTTTTATAAAAACGCAGGCTACGCCTCCTGCGCAGGAAAATGAGCAAAACGGGGACATGCAAACGGAAGATAGTGTTACGTTTAATGTATATAACTGCGAAACGGGGCAATTGATGGAGCTTGAAGGGCGTGAATATATTATAAGTGTGCTTGCAGGTGAAATGCCGGCATCATTTGAAACCGAGGCGTTAAAAGCGCAGGCTGTGGCAGCCTTTACGTAGGCTTATCGACGAAAGATTTCAGGAGATAACGATGAAAAACATATAGGTGCGGAGCGTTGTACCGACAGTACCCATTGTAAAG
>CAYRPK010000262.1:0-2102 GCA_964426175.1 uncultured Eubacteriales bacterium
TCCCTATCAGCGCAAGTGCAAGCACTGCTGACAGGAGTCTTTTGATTGTTTTCATAGAATCAAACCCTTTCAAAATAATAATTCCAAATTAGAATTATTCTTATTATATTTCCGATACGGAATTATGTCAAGGGCTTTTCTGCATATAATTCAAATACGGAATTATATTTAGGAAGTGGTTTGTGATGAAAATAAGAAAAAGAGAGTATGGCAAATATAATATTGTCGGCAGAAATATAGAGGCTTTACGAAAGGCTAAGGGCATCAAGCAAAAGGACTTTATTTCAAAAATGCAGATAATGGGGTGTGATATTAATCCTACAAGCTATTCTAAGCTTGAGGGACAGCTGCGGGTAGCTACAGATAGAGAGATATATTCGATTGCAAAAATACTAAATGTCAGTATGGAAGAATTATTTGAACCCATCGAAGATAAAAATACCTCAGAGGATTAATTGCTCTCTGAGGTATTTTGATTTATTTAGCTTTAAGCTCACATGTAATAATATGCTTTTCCGGAATGTCGACTTTAATCTGCGGCTTTTTTATTCGAGAAAGAACCCAGCCTGCAATGCAAAATAGGATAAATACTGCGATATTTACTGTTACGACCGCTGCGCCTGTTTGCAGCTCCATTCCGCAGGCGAAAAGAAAGCCGAAAACAAAGCTTATGACAGCAACTGCACCCGAACAAATCACGACCGAACGAAAGCGTTTGAAGATTCGCATTGAAGTGAGAGTAGGGAAGATAAGGATAGCAGAAATCATCATAGCACCCATAAGCTTCATTCCCAAGACTATTGTTACAGCGGTCAAAACCGCGATAAGCATTTTATAACCCTCAGCTTTTACGCCCGTCGCCTTAGAAAAATTCTCGTCAAAGGTAACGGCGAAAATACGGTTATAGAAAATAATAAAGAGTAAAAGCACCGCGACCGAAAGTGCAATGCTTAAAATGAGATCGCTGTCATTGATGGTAACGATAGATGCTGAACCGAAAAGGCTGTTGCACATATCGGCATTGGCGCCGCCTGCTTTTGAAAAAATGATGCTGCCTATTGCTACCGCGCCTGTTGAAACAAGTGCAATTGCCGAATCACTTTTGACCTTACCCGTTTCGTTAAGCTTTAGCAGCAGATAAGCAACTGCAATAACGATAGGTATTGAAATTTCGATAGAATAGTCCTCTAAATTTAAAAGGGTTGCTACCGCGAGAGCTCCGAAGCCCACGTGCGAGAGTCCGTCACCTATCATTGAAAAACGCTTTAAAACAAGACTGACGCCGAGAAGAGAAGCACACAGCGAAACAAGTATTCCAACTGTTAATGCGCGGAAAAAGATTTGTGTTATATACGGAGATGAAAAAATTTCAGCTAAGCTCATTTACCTTTTACCTCCAGATATATAATCCTCGGCAGTGCCGAAATATGAATTGTTTTGGCTTAAATGCAGAATATGACTTGCATATGAGGCGGCGGCAGAAACATCGTGCGAAACCATTATAACTGTAATTCCGTGGGCTTTATTTAAGTGCTCTATCACACTGTAAAATTCAGCAGTCGCAACCGGGTCAAGCGATGCAACAGGCTCGTCTAAAAGTATCAGCTTGCTTGTTGCACAAAGTGCCCTTGCAAGAAGCACCCTTTGCTGCTGACCACCCGATAATTCGCCGAAGCAGCGGTTTTTTAGATGAAATACATCGAGCATCTTTAGTGTTTTATCTGCCGTGTCTTTGTCCTCTTTATTATAAAAAGGACATCCTTTCTTACGATTAAGCCTGCCTGATAAAACTACCTCAAAAACCGAGGCAGGGAAGCTACGTTTATCTGATGATTGCTGTGGCAGATAGCCGATCTCGTTTTGCTTTAATGCACTGTCAAAGGTAATACTGCCCGAAGAAGGCTTGTGCATACCTAAAAGAGTTTTTATCAGTGTGCTTTTGCCTGAGCCGTTTTCTCCGATAATGCAAAGATAATCGCCGTCGGAAAGAGTGAAATTGATATTTTCGATAACTGTAACTCCGTCGTAGGACAAATTTAAATTTTTACATTCAATTAATGGCATTTATTTTATCGCCTTTCCGATATTATCAATATTTTTTG
>CAYRPK010000263.1:0-2102 GCA_964426175.1 uncultured Eubacteriales bacterium
ACGGACTTTATGACGATGAGCATTACACTACAGCACATGAGCTTGCAAAAATTGCCGCTTATGCATTGAAAAACGATGATTTTAAAGATATTGTATCTACCGTTTCGGCCAAGCTTCATTATTTTGAATCAGAAAACGGTGAATACGACCGCACTTTAAAAAATAAAAATTCCCTTTTAACCTCTCTTGAGGGATGCATCGGAGTAAAGACCGGATATGTCCAAAAAAGCGGCAGATGTCTTGTCACTGCGGCAGTGCGTGAGGGTGCTTCGGTTGTGAGCGTGGTGCTTAATTGCGCGAATTCGTGGGAGGAAAGCCGTCAGCTTATTGAATACGGCTTTGAAAATGTGACATATGCAGACATTGTTTCGGATATCGTGGAATATGACTTAAATGTGGTAGGGGGAAGTAAGGAAACCATTTCGGTACAAAGCTATGAGTTCCTTTCATCTTCAATAAAGACTACGGATGCCGACAGCTTGGAGGTAGTTGAGGTTATACCCAGATTTGTCTATGCACCTGTATCTGCAGGTGATGAAGTGGGGGAATTGCGAATATATCTCGACGATGAGCTTTACCGTGAAATTCCGATACTTGCTACGGAATCGGTGGAAGCATTGCCTCAAAGTAAGGCAATTTTAGAAAATTTAGGTGAAATGATTATTTCAAATATAAAATGGATTTATAAATAGAAAGGATGTTTCGGGCTTTGAAAAAACCCATAAGAATACAAAAATATATCTCGGAATGCGGAATTGCATCCAGAAGGAAAGCTGAGGAATTTATTGCAGCAGGGTTGGTTACCGTCAACGGCAGACGCGCAAAATTGGGAGACACCTGCATCCCAGGCAGAGATAGAGTTGTTATTGACGGAAACGAATTAAAGGAAAAAAGAAAGCCGGAGAAAATGTATATAATGGTAAACAAGCCGAGAGGCTATGTTACTACGCTTTCGGACGAGCAGGGCAGACGATGCGTTGCGGAGCTTGTGGCTGACCTTGATGTACGCCTTTTTCCCGTTGGCAGACTGGACAGAGATTCCGAAGGTATGCTTTTAATGACTAATGACGGTGAATTTGCCAATTATGTTATGCATCCAAGAAATAAAGTAGGGAAGAAATACTATGTTTCGGTGCGTCCGCAGGTAACTCAAGCGCAGCTTGATAAGCTCGCCACTGGAGTTACACTTGATGATGGATTTAAGACGGGGGAAGCCAAGGTCAAGGAGATATCCTCGGAAGGAGATAAAAGTACCCTCGAAATTACTATTTTCGAAGGCAAAAACCGCCAGATAAGAAGAATGTGTGCAGCGGTTGGGTTGGAGGTTGCAAGGCTTAAGCGCCTGTCTATAGGAAATCTTTCACTTGGGAAATTAAGCCTTGGCAAATGGCGCAAGCTTACTAAACCCGAGGTGCAGTTAATATTAAAGGATGTGACACAATGATAAAACTTCAGTTAGTTACCGAGCCGACGGTACTTGATTTTATATGTAGACAAAGAGGAACACGTGCTCTTGAGACGACCGAAGCATATCTCGTTGTTGAGGACGGGAAAAATGTAGGCGTGTGCATATTTAAAGTAGCTTCGCCGCAGGGTAATATTATTTTTGCAGACCATAATATTACCGAAGATGATGAAATTTCAGATTTGACATTGAGAGCGGTAGTTGATTATATGCAAAGAAACGAAGTATTGGATGTGCAAAATCATGCAGCATTTCCCGAAAATATTGTAAAGTCTGTTGGCTTTACGGTGTCTGAATTCGAGCAGACGCTTAATTTGCGTGGTTTTAAGCTTTCCTGCGGTGGACGCAAATGATAGTTTAGAATTTAATAAGTCATACAAAAAACAGCCAAAATTTTGGCTGTTTTTTGTTTATACTTACAAAATACGGCGTTATATTAATATTACGATTGATTTGTATTCAAAGATGCGTTATAATATCGTTAAAAATACTTAAGGAGGAGTTTTTATGAAGTTCAAAAAACTTTTGGCTTTGATGCTTAGTTTTGCCATAATAATGCAGATATGCACTATCGGCACCTTCGCATCAAACGGCGATAGTTATACTCGCAGTCTTGACATAATAACCGATATGGTAC
>CAYRPK010000264.1:0-2083 GCA_964426175.1 uncultured Eubacteriales bacterium
GCAATAACCACCACTATGATCCCCAAGAACATAATTGCAGTCGGTGCAACAAGCATTATTGTAAGCGAAGTGCCCTATGATTTTGAAAAAGATATTATTCAGGTTATGCTTAATACTGCAAAGACCGGTAAAAAGCACTTTATTGTTATCGTTTCCGAAGGTGTGGGTGGAGTGCAGAAAATTGCTGAGGATATTCAAACTCGTACGGGCATTGAAACTAAAGCAACAGTTCTTGGCCATGTTCAGCGCGGAGGTTCACCCAGCATTCGAGACAGATATACAGCAAGTCTTATGGGTTATAAGTGTGTTGAGCTTCTTGATCAGGGTATAGGCAACAGGGTTGTTGTTTTAAAGGATGATAAAGTCATCGACCTTGATATTTACGAGGCACTCCAGACTAAAAAAGATTTCCCCGTAGATATTTATAAAATCGCTCACGAAATTTCTATTTAACTCATATAATTAATATTAAGGGCAGGTTTTTGTACCTGCCCTTGCATTTTATGGGAATTGCGCGTATAATATACAAGAAACAATGTTGATAGGAGTGTTTTTGTGACAGATATTCTTAAGGGTAAAAAGCATCTTCATTTTATAGGTATAGGCGGTGCGGGAATGATCGCACTTGTAGAAATACTTAAAGGAGAAGGCTTTTTGATAACGGGCTCGGATAATAACGAAAGCGATAATATCGAAAAACTTCGTCAAATGGACATTAAGGTTTATATGGGCCATGATGCTCAGAATATTTGCGGTGCAGACCTTATTGTTTATACAGCTGCGGTTCATGAGGATAACCCTGAGCTTTCTGCTGCAAGAGAACAGGGGATAGAGTGTATTGAACGTGGTCCCATGCTTGGCGTTATTTCGCGCAGGTATAAAAAATGCGTTGCTGTCAGCGGTACTCACGGCAAGACGACAGCGTCATCTATGCTGACGCAGGTGCTTGTGATGGCAGGAGTTGATCCTACTGCTGTTATTGGCGGAAAATTACCGTTTATCGGCGGTAACGCACGTCACGGGCAAAGTGATATTATGGTTTGTGAGGCGTGTGAATATGTCAATTCCTATCATTCGATTTCGCCGTATCTTGCGGTTGTACTAAATATTGACTGTGACCATCTCGAATTTTTTAAAACTGTTGATAACCTGATTGCATCGTTTAGAAAATTTGCTGACAGTTCTTCAAAATATATCATTTATAACGGTGATGACGAAAAAACCTTGAGGGCGGTCAAGGGTCTTGATAAGAAATTTGTAACATTTGGACTTGGTACAAACAATGATTATTATGCTACAGATATAGCGGTAGACGAAAAGGCACAAACTACTTTTAATATTAATTTCAAAGGCGAAAAAGTCGCTCATATAGCCCTTAAAGTTCCCGGAGAGCATAACGTAATTAATGCACTTGCTGCATTTGCTTCGGCAGTCACCTTGGGCGTAACTTATGAAGCAGCAGCAGACGGCATCTCAGCATTTACGGGTGCTCACAGGAGATTTGAGCGTTTGGGTGAATTTAACGGTGTCATTGTTGCCGATGATTATGCTCATCATCCGGCTGAGCTTAAAGCCACGCTTACCGCTGCAAAAACCTGCGGTTATAATGAGGTATGGGCGGTATTTCAGCCATTTACCTTTTCAAGGACATATATGCTGCTTGACGATTTTGCCGATGCATTGAAAATTGCCGATAAGGTGGTTCTTGCTCCGATAATGGGTTCAAGAGAAAAAAACACATACGGTATATATTCCTCTGATTTGGCAGAGAAAATCGACGGCGCAATCGTTTTTAATACTTTTAATGAGATTGCAGAATATGTAAAGGAAAATGCCAAATCAGGCGATTTAGTAATTACACTCGGTTGCGGTGATATCTATAAAGCGGCAAAATTAATGCTCAAAAACGAATAAAATTTAAAAATACACTTGATATGTTGGAAAAAATATAGTAAAATAAATATAACTTTATGTTTCAAATTTTTTTTGGAGGAATTTTAATATGGTAACTGCAGGCGATTTCAGAAACGGCGTAACTTTTGAAATGGACGGTGTTGTTGTTCAGATTATAGAGTTTCAGCAC
>CAYRPK010000265.1:0-1972 GCA_964426175.1 uncultured Eubacteriales bacterium
GTCAGCCTAAGTCATAACAGATTATTCTTCCGATTGCTTTACCGGCTCAATTTTTTCATAAAGAGAGAAAAATTCGCCGTCGTTAGCTCTGCTGCCGAATTCGTCATTAGCAGGTGTGCCGCTGGAAATATCGCGCTTGGGATGAGGTACTCGGGCGCTTCTTGTGCCAATTGGCGCGCCTTTTTCGTGCTCATACACCAATCGCTCGTCACGTCTGCCATTGTTTCTGCGTTCCTTGCGGCCTCTGTTTTCGTTATAAGCAGGTGCTGTTTCGGAAGCGATAATGACCTTACGGTAAGGCTCTTCGCCTACTGACCATGACTTCACACCTTCTGCCTGCTGAACTATTGTATGAATATAGCGACGTTCATAAGCGTTCATGGGCTCAAGGGCAATGGAACGGTTATTTCTGACCGCTCTTGAAATAGCGCTCTTTGCTGTTCTCTGTAAGAAGGCTTCTCTCTTTTGGCGGTAAGAACCGCAATCAAGAACTATTCTCTTATTATTTCCGTCACGACGGTTTACGAGATTTGCAAGATGCTGCAGTGCGTCAAGAGTTTCTCCTCTTCTTCCGATAACAGCACCCAAATCCTCACCTTCGACAAAAATGTAAAGGGATTCGTCATCTTCCTTTGCGGTAACGGTAAAGGTACCTACATCCATAAGACCGATAACCTCAGTAAGATATTTTTCTGCAGCAGTACCTAAAGGCGCGCCCTTATCTTCTGTTTCGATTTCCGGCTCCTTATCGGTTACATTTTCAGTAACCTCACAAACTACCTTAACCTTAGCATCATTTCCGCCGATAAGGCCCAAAAGCTTTTTTGACGGAGCTTCTAAAACCTCAACCTGGGCATCAGCTTCTGAACAGCCGAGCTCTTTGCATGCCGCAGCGACTGCTTCTTCTATCGTTTTGCCGGTAGCAATAAATTCTTTCTTCATTATATATGTCAGTCTTCCTTTCGCAAGCTATTTACGTTTTTTCTGACCGCTGTTTTTGTTTTTCTGCTCGACTTCTTCGGCACGTCCTTCTATTTTTCTCGATTTGGAAAGACGTTCTTTTTCAAGTCTCTTAATTTCGCCCTTTGATACTTTTTCATCATCAGGCCTGTCCTCATTCTTTACAACATCGTGTAAAATAAAACTGTCGTCATCATCGTCACCGTGAATACGGCGAAGACGCTCCAATTTTTCTTCTCTTTCCTTTGCCTTTTGCTTTTCCTGCTTGCGTTTTTGACGCTCAAGGCTCTTGTCTGGATTATAGAACTTCTTAATAAGAATACTCTGTACCATCATAACCACGTTGGAAATAATCCAATAAAAACCTACCATGGCAGGCATGGTAAATGCGATAACACCCGATAAAAGAGGCATACCGAAGATCATGCCCTTGCTCATGCCGTTCATTTCGGTGCCGTTCATCTTCATAGACACATAACTTGAAACTATCTGAGAAATCACCGCAAATAAAGGTATAAGCCAAAGCCATGAAAGCTCAGCAAAATTAGGGGTCTGAGATAAGTCGATTACACCGAAAAGGTTAAAATCAATTCTTTCAATACCCTCTGCCAAAGAACCTGCTAAATCCAAATTGTTAGCAATGATAATTTCACTTCCGCGACCCGCATTTGCAGACTCTGAAAGAAAATTGTTAATGAGCTCCTGTGCACTGCTCGAAAAATCCGCAAATTTGGGATTTGCCTGAATTGCGGTTGCAAGTTCTGTAATTTTTTCTGAAGTAAGACCTAAAATATAGGTCAACGGCTGATAAATTACACCGTAAAGACCGATAATTATAGGAAATTGGATAAGAAGAGGCAAGCAACCCGAGGTGGGACTGTAATTCTCTTTTTGATAGAGTTTTTGAAGCTCCTCACTGTATTTTTGCTGATTGGTTCCGTACTTTGCCTTGATTTTATCCATTTCAGGCTTAAGCCGCGCCATCTTTGCTGTGTTTTTCTGCTGGTTAAGA
>CAYRPK010000266.1:0-1969 GCA_964426175.1 uncultured Eubacteriales bacterium
ATGAACACATACAAGCTGCTTGCCGATTGCTTTAATTAAAAGTGCGGCTACAACAGACGAATCAACGCCACCTGAAAGAGCAAGCAGAACCTTCTTGTTCCCGACTTGTGCTTGTATAGCTTTTACCTGCTCAGCGATAAAAGCATCTGCTAATTCTTTTGTGTTGATGCGTGCCATAGATTCGGGACGAACATTTGTTTCCATAACCTGACCATTCCTTTCAATTAATACTTAAATTCAAAGTAAACAATGAATTTTCTCTATATAATAATACAAATTTTGCGTCATTTCAAGTACTTTACAAAAATTTAATTATATCAGGTATTTCGGTCAACAACCTTCATCTTTTTCAGATTTCCAATCTTCTGACTGCGGATATCATTTTCTTTTTCTACTGCTTCAAAATCAACGTCACACTCAACCATCATGACCTGTAAATGATACATAAGATCGCAAATTTCGCCGACTAATTCATCTTTGCCACCACCGTTAGCTGCGTTTTTTGCCGCAATTATTGTTTCGGCGCACTCCTCCCCTACTTTTTTAAGGATCTTATCCAATCCTTTATCAAAAAGATAGTTTGTATAAGAGCCCTCCTGAGGATTTGCACGTCTGTCTACAATTACATCATACATTTGTCTGTCCATAAATATCATTCTCCTTTGATTTCATTAAAAAAGCATGTCTTGTTACCTGTATGACAAGCAGCGCCTGTTTGTGTGACAGCAACAAGAATAGTATCGTCATCACAGTCACCGTAAATCTCATGAACCTTTTGAAGATGTCCTGAGGTAGCCCCCTTATTCCACAGTTCCTGCCGTGAACGGCTGTAAAACCAAGTGTACCCCGTTTCAAGAGTCAATTTGAGTGACTCTTTATTCATATAAGCAAGCATTAAAACCTCGCCTGTTTCCTTTTCCTGAACTATGGCAGGAATAAGCTCACCTTTTTTAAAGAATTTATCTAAATCAATCATACCTACACCTCAAAACCGAACTGAAATGCCACAATTATTTAAATGCTCTTTTACCTGCGGAACTGTCAGCTCACCGTAATGGAAAAGTGATGCGGCAAGCGCAGCATCAGCACCTGTTTTTTCAAAAACCTCAGAAAAATGCTCTAACTTTCCTGCACCGCCTGATGCAATAACAGGTACGCTGACTGCCTTAGCAATTTCTTCAGTAATCCCCAAATCATAGCCAGCTTTCGTGCCGTCTGCTTCCATAGAAGTAAGAAGTATCTCACCTGCACCTAAGCTGCAAGCAGTTTTCGCCCATTCGACTGCATCAAGACCTGTGTCAATTCTGCCGCCGTTTATAACAACATGATAGCTGTTATCAGTAAGCTTAACATCCATTGCAAGAACAACGCACTGACTACCAAATGCTTCGGCAGCCTCTCTGATAAGCTCAGGATTTCTTACTGCAGCTGAATTAACCGAAACCTTATCGGCACCTGCACGAAGTATATCGCGGAAATCATCAACTGTTCTGATACCACCGCCGACAGTTAATGGAATAAATACCTCTTTAGCCGTCCTGCTGACGACATCAAGAATCTGCCCTCTGCCCTCATGAGTTGCGGTTATATCAAGAAAGACAATTTCATCAGCACCTTGCGCATCATATGCTTTTGCACATTCAACAGGCTCCCCGACGTCTCTAATTTGCACAAAATTAATGCCTTTGACAACTCTGCCCTTATCAACGTCAGGCAAGGAATAATTCTTTTAGCAAGCATTATGATTTACCTCCGCCGACATTAATAGCCTCTTTAAGGTCGAGTGTACCGCTGTAAAGAGACTTACCGCAAATTGCGCCGTATAGGTTCATTGCGGTCAAATCATTAATATTTTGGATATCTCTTATGCCACCGCTGGCGGTAATATTAACATTAACAGCGTCTTGCAAGGATTTGAGAGCTTCAAGATTGGGTCCTGATAACATTCCGTCTCGAGAAATATCTGTAA
>CAYRPK010000267.1:0-1969 GCA_964426175.1 uncultured Eubacteriales bacterium
TAGAAAATATTTTAAATTCGTCCTTTACCCAAATAGGTGTGGGTTATGTTGCCGTTGGTAATTATTGGACGCAGATGTTTATTTCAAAATAAAAGGAATGATTATATGGCAAAGCAAGGAATGAAGCGACCGCAATATACGCATACAAAGCCGCGCAATAAAGAAGCGGCGGTACCTGAAATTCAAGGCAAGGCCAAAAGCGGCAAAGCTCATGCTAATCCCATTATAGCAGGAACCTATGCTCCGAGTCAAAAGGTTTATCACACCACACCTTTTAAGGAACGGCCTATTTCACCGGTATATTCCGTTATAGATAACGATTTGGCACGGGATAATCTGGAAAACGATATTACAGCAGCAGATCTTCAGGATTTATAAATTTGCGCCGATTGAGGCTGTGCTTCAATCGGTGTTTTCATACGACGAAAGGAAAGTTTTATATGGATAACAGATCAATTTGGCAGTGCGAAACTCAGCTTCCGCAGTTTCCGAAGCTGCAAAAGGATATAAAAACCGATGTGCTAATTATAGGTGGCGGCGCGGCAGGACTTCTTACGGCATATCTTTTGCATCAGTCGGGTGTAAAATATATACTTACGGAAAAAGGCAGGATTTGCGGCGGTACTACGGGTAAAACCACCGCAAAAATCACCTTTCAGCATGGGCTTATATATGCCGATTTGCTAAAATCTATGGGAGAAGAATGTGCAAGAGGATATTTACTAAGCAATAGAGCGGCTTTTGATAAGATTGCCGAGCTTAGTAAGAGGACGGCGTGCCATTATGAGATAAAAGATAACTATGTTTATTCCGTAAACGATGAGAAAAAGATAACCAGGGAATTGGCGGCACTTTCAAAAATCGGGTATAATGCGGAGTTTGTAATAGATTTGCCTATTCCGATTCAAACGGCAGGAGGAGTTAAATTTCCTCGTCAGGCGGAATTTAATCCACTTGAATTCTTTGCATTTATTGCTAAGGATTTGAATATATACGAAAATTCGTTTGTAACTGAAATGCTCAACAACACTGCGGTATGTAACGGATATAAAATACACGCAAAACGCGTAGTAGTTGCTACTCATTTTCCTTTTATTAATAAACACGGTAGCTATTTTTTAAAAATGTATCAGCACCGCTCATATGTGTTGGCGCTCGAAAATGCTCCCAAGGTTAACGGAATGTATGTTGATGAAAGCAAAAGCGGATTTTCCTTCAGAAATTATAAAAATTATCTTTTGCTTGGAGGAGGTAGTCACCGCACAGGAAAAAAAGGCGGAAATTATAACGAGCTTAGTCATTTTGCAGATCTTTATTATCCGGAGGCTACAGAAAAATACCGTTGGGCAACGCAAGACTGCATGAGCCTTGACGGCGTGCCTTATGTAGGAGAATATTCCCGAAATACGCATAATCTTTTTGTTGCAAGCGGCTTTAATAAGTGGGGCATGACGGGCTCAATGCTTGCGGCAATGCTGTTGACAGATAGATTAACAGGCAAAAATAACGCTTATGCAGAGTTATATGACCCATCGCGAAGTATATTAAAGCAGCAGCTAATTGTTAATGCATTTGAAGCTGTGACCAATCTGCTGACACCTACAGCCAAACGTTGTCCTCATTTGGGATGCGCATTAAAATGGAACAGTGCCGAGCATACATGGGATTGTCCATGTCACGGCTCACGCTTTGACTGTAAAGGTCAAGTCCTTGACAATCCTGCAAACGGAAATATTAAGAAAAAATGAAAATATGTCGAAAGATACAAAAAATAGGTAGTTTCATTGTGTATTATTACTGTTGACAAACATCAGTACAGTGTTATATAATACTTATGATAATAAAATTAAAGGAGGAAATTAATTTGAAGAAATTATTATCAGTAGTATTGGCACTGGCTTTGACGCTTACATGCTGTGCAGTAAGCTTTGCAGTTAATGCCGATGACACAATTAAGGTAGACGGTGAT
>CAYRPK010000268.1:0-1937 GCA_964426175.1 uncultured Eubacteriales bacterium
CAAGACCTATTCTGACGGTATTGATATTAAAAAGGATGAGTTCTACAGTCTGTTAGAAAATACAAAAGAATTTCCAAAAACCTCAATGCCATCACCTGAAGTCTTTTTTTCTCAGTTCGAAAAAGCAAAGGAAAACGGCGATTCTGTTATATGCCTTCTATTATCATCTGAGCTAAGCGGTACTTATCAAAGTGCTGTTCTTGCTAAAAAGATGGTGGATTATGAAAATATCTATATCATTGATACAAGAACCGTCGCCGCTTCGATAAAAATTCTTACCGAATATTGCTTGAGCCTTCGTGAGCAGGGTCTTTCTGCCGAAGAAATTGTAGGAAAAGCAGAAAATCTCAAATCGCGCATCAAGGTTTACGCTGTTCTTGATACTTTAGAATATCTGTATCGCGGCGGCAGGCTCAGCAAAACCTCCGCAACAATCGGTAGCGTAGCAAAAATTAAGCCTACTGTTACTGTTGAAAACGGCGCTGTAGCAGTTATAAAAAAATCATTAGGATTAAGTAAAGCAAAAAACGAGCTTATGAATATTGTAAAAAGCAAAAATATTGACTATGATTTTCCTGTATACACCCTTTATACCTACGGTACGGATAACTGCCAAAAATTAGAAGCGGAATTAAACAGCGAAAACATTAAGTTTAATGCACGCGTTCAAATAGGCTCAACAATCGGCGCGCATGTCGGAGCCGGTGCTTTCGGTGTATTTTTTGTTGAAAAGGAGTAATAATTATGGATTTTAAAATTGTTTCTGATTCATCCTCGGACATCATAACTTTAGGCGATATTTCCTATTCAAGCGTTCCCCTTAAAATAATAACTGACACTAAGGAATATGTCGATGATTCACGCCTTGACGTCGGTTCTATGATAACTGACCTACAAAGCTACAAAGGCACTTCACGTTCCTCCTGCCCCAATATTGATGAATGGAAAAGCGCTTTCGGCGAGCATGACGGCATTATTTGCGTCACTATGACAAGTGCCTTGTCAGGCAGTAACAATGCCGCGAATTTGGCGTTAAATGACCATTTAAGCAGTAATCCTCAAAAGCGCGGCTTCGTGCTTGATACCCTGTCAACAGGTCCTGAAAACGCGCTTATAATCGAAAAATTGAAGGAGCTTGTCTCCTCAAATATTGATATTGATAAAATCAAAGAAAGAATTATGGAATACAAATCCAAAACGCATCTTATTTTTTCTCTCGATTCATTAACTAATTTAGCGAATAACGGCAGAGTCAGTCATGCAGTTGCCAAGCTTTCGGGAATTTTAGGAATAAGAATCGTGGGCAAGGCAAGCAGTGAAGGTACTTTAGAAATTACAAATAAATCGCGCGGAGCAAAAAAGGCACTGAGTGATATATTTGAAAACATGATTAAAAGCGGATATAACGGCGGAAATGTTCGCATACATCATTGTCGCAATCTGAAAGCTGCCGATGAACTTGCTCAGAGGAT
Organism: uncultured Eubacteriales bacterium; assembly: GCA_964426175.1. Taxonomy (GTDB): domain Bacteria; phylum Bacillota; class Clostridia; order Oscillospirales; family CAJFTT01; genus CAYRPK01. The sequence continues at coordinate 1,473 of CAYRPK010000268.1, forward strand.
AAAAGCTCAGTTTATGGAGGCTGCAATTAAAATTCAGGAAACACGCGGACTGTGCAGTTTTTATGCCGAATCCGGCGGTCTGCTCATTGGCTTTGAAGGATAGCAATAAGCACTTCTCTTACAAGTGGTAGAAGCATTATATCAGAAAATGCAAATACCTTCTACACAAAATAAAACGGCTTAAAGAACAATCTTTAAGCCGTTTTATTTATACCAAATAATTACTTATTAACGGTATCCTTAAGAGCTTTACCTGCCTTGAACGCAGGAACCTTGCAAGCTGCAATCTTTACGGTTTCGCCGGTTCTGGGATTCTTACCCTCTCTTGCAGCTCTCTCACGAACTTCAAAGGTACCGAAGCCGATAAGCTGAACTTTATCCCCTGCAGCAATAGTCTTAGCAATGTTGTCAAAAGTTGCCTCAATAACAGCACCTGCCGCCTTCTTGGATACGCCTGCTGCTTCT
>CAYRPK010000269.1:0-1926 GCA_964426175.1 uncultured Eubacteriales bacterium
TCCCAAGGTCGTTGAATATAATGCGCGCTTCGGTGACCCTGAAGCACAGGTAGTTTTACCTCGACTTGAAACTGATATTTATGATATCTTCGATGCGATAATTGATGAACGCTTGGCTGATATTGATATTACCTGGTCAAAGCGTGAATGTGCTTGCGTTGTTATGGCATCAGGCGGATATCCTGTTTCTTATCAAAAGGGTTATGAGATAAGCGGAATAGAAGCTGCGGAAGAAGACAAGGATGTATTTGTTTTCCATGCAGGAACAAGCCTTAAGGACGGTAAATTTCTTACCGCAGGTGGACGTGTATTAGGCGTCACTGCAATGGGAGATACACTCTCTGATGCGCTTAAAACGGCTTATGAAGCAGTCGAAAAGATAAACTTTAAAGATGCCCATTACCGCAAAGATATAGGAGTTATAAGATAAAAAAATTAGCGAGTATCACATTTTGATACTCGCTAATTTTTTGCAATATTACAGAGTCTTTACAAGATTGAGAAGGTAATTCTTAAAATCATCCTTAAGCTCGGGGTGCTGAAGTGCGACCTCGCAGGTGGCTTCTAAAATACCGAGCTTATTGCCCATATCGTAGCGCTTACCGTCAAAGTCAACAGCAGTCATTCCCTTGGTGTTAGCAAGAACCTTCATAGCGTCAGTCAACTGAATCTCGCCGCCTGCGCCGGGTGCAGTATTATCAAGGATATCAAATATCTCGGGAGGAAGAACACAACGACCGAGAATTGAATAAAGCGACATAATCTTATCAGGAGTAGGCTTTTCAATCATGTCAGTAACCTTGAAAATTCTGTCTTCGAGGGGAGAAATTTCAAGAGAAGAGTACTTCTGAATAGCCTCAGCAGTAACTTCGTGAGTACCGACAACACCTAAGCCGTATTTTTCGTAAGCATCGCAAAGCTGACCGATAACAGGCTGCTTTTCGCTGAGAATAACATCATCGCCGTAAAGCACAGCGAAGGGCTCATTACCGACAAAGCTCTTAGCCTGTCTGATAGCGTGACCTAAGCCCTTGGTTTCCTTCTGACGGACAAAGAAGATATTTGCAAGCTGCGCCGCACCCTTAACACTGTTAAGAAGCTCAGTCTTATTACCAGCTTCAAGTCTTTCCTCAAGCTCGGGAGCATAGTCAAAGTGATCTTCAAGAGCACCCTTACCGCGGTTAGTAATAATAAGAATATCAGTAATACCTGCGGCTACTGCCTCTTCAACGATATACTGCATAGCAGGCTTATCAACGATGGGAAGCATCTCCTTAGGAATTGCCTTGGATGCAGGGAGAACACGTGTTCCTAAACCTGCGGCAGGGATAACTGCTTTTGTTACTTTCATTTATTAAACATTCCTTTCAATATAATAACAATCAAATTTTACCATATATTATGTAAATTTGCAACCACTTATTTTACGGTTACTTTAAAATTAAAGGTAGCGATGGCTTCTTCTTCGCCTTTTATCGTTACGGTAATGGTGCTTTTACCCGTATCGGCATTTTGGGGGTGGGAATAGCTGAAATAACATCCGCCGTTGGTATTGTCTGTCCAATCTTTAACAACACAGGTGGATTTACGCTTTTTGCAGTCTGTCCAGGTAAAGACAAGGTCAACTGACTTTTCGGGTTTGCCGCCTGATAATGTGCCAACGATGTATATCTTATCATCACTGTAAAATTCTGTAGTTTTTGTTGCTTCTGTACCGTCAGTAGAAAGAAAACCGTCAAATTCCCATTTATATGCAATTTTTTCACACTGCTCGTTAAGCGTGTCTGCATCCTTGAAGCCGACGATAGTATCAAATATCGCTATAGCTTCGACATAATCTTCGTTTGCCATTAATTCAACAGCAGTATTATAGGCATGGGTATTCTTATATTCAAGGGCCAAATCAGCGACAATTTCGGCAGAGGG
>CAYRPK010000270.1:0-1914 GCA_964426175.1 uncultured Eubacteriales bacterium
ATCTGCTAGCAGAAAAAATTATCGAAAATGCCCTTAGCGAAGAATATCTCACTGAAATCACCGATACGACCGTAAATGAAGCTGTTACGGAAAATGAGGCAGCAACAGCGACAGAAACACAAGCTGAAGTTGAAATCGAGACAGCAATTGAGAGCGAAACAGTTGTTTCGGCAAGCGGTGAAAACTATCTCAGCGGAAATACCGTTGCAGAAGCATCTGCTGAAAGGAACAAAAACAGCAATGAAAACAAGGTAGATAAAAAATCAGATAAGGAAGCTGAAAAGGAAGATAAAAAAGCGGACAAGGAAGCTGAAAAGGCAGAGCACGAGATAAACAAGGAAAAAACAGCGAAAAAATATGGCTTGAAGGATAAAAAAGAAAAGGTCAAGTCAAAGGCAAATAAGAAAGAAAAGGACACTTCAAACTGGACGAAGGCAGAAAAGCTGACGACTGCGTTAAAAGCATCGTCAGAGGTCGTCTATGAAGCGGCATTTGACAGTGATGTTGATCTGGAATATGTTGTAACTCCGACTTCTGTCAAGGAAAATATCATTCTTAATTCCGAAAGTGATATTACGAGCTATGTTACCACACTCTCGGCAGATGGCTTGACAGCTGTTTTATTGGAAGATAACAGCATCGAGCTTGCAAATGCAGAAGGAGAGGTCAAATACATAATTGCAGCACCGTATATGCTGGATTCCCTTGATGCGGAAAGCTATGATTTTGAAGTAACCCTCGAAACGGATGAAGCGGGCGATTATATCATCACCTATACCCCAAGCATCGAATGGCTTTCCTCTGCTGATAGAGTCTATCCTATTACTGTGGATCCTACACTGAAATCAGTAAATTCACTTGGCTTAGGTGCGTCAAATATAGTTGACTCATACGTTGTTGAAGGCTCAACAACAACGCGTTATCTCGAAGATTATCTATATATTGGTAAAAACAGCAGTGGAAAAAAGTATTATTCTTTTGTTCGACTTAAGAGCATGCCGTCTATCCCTGCTGGAGCGGAGATAACCGAGTCGAGATTTACACTGTTTTTAGATCCGAACAGAACACCGACAAAAAAAGCGGTACTGTTTATGCGCCATCAAGCACATGGAATAGCTCGTCAATAACTTACAGTAACATGCCGAATTTGTCAACTGCTTCTAATTATTCCAATATAGCAATACGGTACAATTCGACCTATGACATGTACTATTATTCTTTTGATGTTACTTCGACAGTAAAAAGTACATATCTTAATTATTGGGCAACTGGTACAATGTCATGTGGCAACGGCTTTGCAATAACACATACTAACTTATCCTCAGGAAGCTATGATAGGCTTTGTTCAGCGGAATGGGACGACAGTGATTGGCGTCCGTATGTATGGACGAAATATTATGCAGCTACTGAAGCTAATCTTGCTGATGGGGTTTATTTTTTCAAAAACAAGGGCTCAGGTCGATATCTTGACATTGCTAACGGTGGAACAACTACCGGTACAAGTGCTGTTATTTGGGATTATCATGGACAATTAAATCAACGTTATGCAATTAAAAAATCCGGAGGTTATTATACCTTTTCTCCGATTAATGCCCCAAATACATATCTATCATTAGCTACTGAAGCAACCTGTAACAATAAAACTTCTGTAGTTATTAGAAAGGTAAGCAGTACGAGCTCTATTCCAAATTGTGCAAAATGGAAGATATATATAAATAACGATGGAACGTTCCGTATCGCTGCAAAGCTCAACTTGTATCGTACACTTGATTGTACAAATAACGGAACAGCTGCCGGAACAAAGGTACAGGTTTATACATTTAGCGGAGATGGTAATAATGGACAAAAGTGGTATTTAACACATGCAAATAATAAAGTCACATCGGAGATTGATGCTTTAAATAAATTAGCAAA
>CAYRPK010000271.1:0-1909 GCA_964426175.1 uncultured Eubacteriales bacterium
ACGAGGAACTTAATGCCTAAACCACAGCCTAAAGTTTTCTAAGTAAACAAATCCATCTGTCTTGTTTGACAGGTGGATTTTTGCTATATGTGACCAAAATGTAAATTTTGACGGTTTTTTCAAAAAAATAAAGGGAAAAAGCAAAAAAATGAGTATAAGATATTGAATGTAAACGAAAAAGGGAGGAACGCATATGACTGTAAGAGAACAGACTGAGAAAAATGAAGCGCTTATTCTTTGCTCGTCAGCTACCTTTGCATCAAAAAGCCTGGGCAGAAGCAGACCGGAAGAGCCTTGTGAGCTTCGAACTTGCTTTCAGAGAGATAGGGACAGAATTCTTCATTGCAAAGCGTTCCGAAGACTTAAGCACAAAACTCAGGTTTTTCTTTCTCCCGAGGGTGACCATTACAGGACTCGCCTGACCCATACCTTGGAGGTTGCACAGATTGCACGCACCATATCGCGCGCTCTCAGGCTTAATGAAGATTTGACCGAAGCTATAGCCCTTGGGCACGATTTAGGACACACGCCTTTCGGACATGCAGGAGAAAGAGCGCTAAGTCATGTTTCCGGAATACCTTTTTATCATTACGAGCAAAGCGTAAGAGTGGCTGAAAAGCTTGAAAAAGACGGAAAAGGTCTTAATCTGACCAAGGAAGTGCTTAACGGCATAGAGTGCCATACAAAAGGTGAGCAGGCTTTCACGCCCGAAGGCAGGATTGTCCGTCTTTCAGATAAGATCGCATACATAAATCACGATATTGATGACGCAGTCCGCGCCGGCATACTTACGAATGAGGATATTCCCGTGGAAATACGGGAGGAATTAGGCGAAACTCACAGCAGTAGAATAAACAATATGATAAAAGCAGTTATTTCCGCCTCGAGCGGTGATGATATTAAAATGCCGGAATCAATAGCGGAAAGGTTCGAGGCACTCCATAAATTTATGTTTGAAGCAGTATATTTTAACCCTGTGGCAAAAAGTGAAGAGTCAAAAGCGACCGACCTTATCGGTGGTATTTACGGATTTCTCAGAAAGCATCCCGAAAAGCTGTCCCCCTATCTTAAAAAGATAGCCGAGGAAGAGGGCATCGACCGTGCTGTTTGTGATGCTGTTGCAGGAATGACAGATTCATTTGCAACTAAGTTTTTTATAGATATATATGTGCCTAAAAATTGGCAGATTTAGAAAGGACGATTATACTTGGCAAGGCTTAATGAAAGCTTTCTTCAAGAACTACGATATCGGTGTAATATATCTGATATAATCGGGCGTTATGTTGTGCTAAAACGTTCGGGCAGACAGCAGAAAGGACTTTGTCCTTTCCACAGCGAAAAAACACCGTCTTTTATGGTTTATGAAGATACGCAAAGCTTCTATTGCTTTGGCTGCGGTGCAGGAGGAGATGTAATTACATTTATCCGCAACGCAGAAAATCTTGATTATATGGACGCTGTGAGGTATCTTGCTGACCTTGCCGGTATGGAATTGCCGGAGGATGAGCACGATAAAAAAGCGGGCAATATGCGGCGCAGGGTTATGGAAATTAACCGTGAAACAGCACGATATTATTACAGCAAGCTTCTTTCTGATGAGGGGAAGGCGGCACTTGGCTATTTTAAAAACCGAGGGCTGACGGCGGAAACTATAAAGCACTTTGGTTTAGGATATTCTCCGGACAGAGGCTACATAACTGTCGATTATCTTCGTTCAAAGGGATACCGAGATGAAGAATTACTTTTGGCAGGCTTTAAAAAGGGGAAAAACGGCAGCATATATGACCCTTTTTACGGACGGGCAATTTTTCCGATAATTGATATACGCGGTAATGTTATCGCATTTGGCGGACGTAAGATTAATGATGACGCGGTAGGACCTAAGTATTTAAACAGCTCGGATACTCTT
>CAYRPK010000272.1:0-1880 GCA_964426175.1 uncultured Eubacteriales bacterium
AGCACGGAACAGGTCCCTGCGGTCCTTGCTCGGAAATTCACTTTGACAGAGGTGAGGAATACGGTTGCGGTAAGCCTGACTGCAAGGTTGGCTGTGACTGTGACCGTTATATGGAGGTTTGGAACCTTGTATTTACTCAGTTTGACAGACAGGCAGACGGTAGCTATGAAAGACTTGCAAATCCTAATATTGATACGGGTATGGGCTTAGAGCGCCTTGCTTGCGTTATGCAGGGGGTTAATAACCTCTTTGAGGTTGATACAGTACGTAATATAATGAAGCATATTTCTTCCATTGCAAATGTTGAATACGGTGCTGATGCAAATAAGGATATATCGCTTCGTGTTATAACTGACCATATCAGAAGCACAACTATGATGATAAGTGACGGTGTGTTGCCTTCTAATGAAGGCAGAGGCTATGTTCTTCGCAGACTTCTTAGACGTGCGGCGCGTCACGGTAAGCTTTTGGGTATAGACAAGCCCTTCTTATCAGAGGTTTGTGATACTGTCATTAAGGAGAATTTAAGCGGATATCCTGAGCTTAATGAAAAACGCGATTTTATTAAGAAGGTTATTTCAAATGAAGAAGAAGCATTTGACCGTACTATTGATCAAGGCTTAAAGCTTCTTTCCGATATGATAGAAAAGACTGAAGGCTCTGTGCTTTCGGGTGAAGATGCTTTTAAGCTTAACGATACATTCGGTTTTCCCATTGATTTAACTGTTGAACTGCTGGCAGAAAAAGATATGACTGTGGACAGAACTGCTTATGATGCACTGATGCAGGAGCAGAAAATCCGCGCTCGTGCGGCAAGAAAAAATGCCGGTGCAGATGCATGGGAAGGTGAGGCTTCTCCGGTTAAAGATATTAAGTCAACGGAATTTGTTGGATATGAAGCCCTTGAATGTGAAACGACAGTTGTTGCAATCGTAAAGGATAATGTGCTGTGTGATGAGCTTCTTGAAGGAGAAGAGGGTACACTTGTCCTGATGGCGACGCCTTTCTACGGTGAAAGCGGCGGTCAGGTCGGTGATATCGGTAAGATTAGTTCGGATAACGGTATATTCAATGTTGAAGATACAGCAAAAAATCACGATAATGTTTATCTTCACGGTGGCACCGTAACACAGGGAATTATTCGCAAGGGCGACTGTGTTAAAGCAGGTGTAGATAAATCAAGATACGATATAAGACGAAATCACACTGCCGCGCATATTCTTCAGGCTACACTGAGAAAAGTTTTAGGTACTCATGTTGAGCAGGCAGGTCAGCTTGTTGACAGAGAACGTATGCGCTTTGACTTTACCCATTTTCAGGCGATGACTTCCGACGAGCTTGCTAAGGTTGAAGCAGCGGTTAATAATGTTATTCTCGGTGCAGTAGACGTTGTAACACGTGAAATGCCCGTTGACGAAGCAAAGAAGCTTGGTGCGATGGCACTTTTCGGTGAAAAATACGGTGATGTTGTCAGAGTTGTCAGCATAGGAGATTATTCTGTTGAACTTTGCGGCGGTACTCATGTTACAAATACATCTCAAATCGGACTATTTAAAATTATTTCCGAATCCTCTGTTGCGGCAGGTGTAAGACGTATTGAGGCGGCTACAGGTGAAAATGTACTTAAGCTGATTGCACATCAGCAGTCTATAATCAATGCTGTTGCAGATACACTTAAAGCAGCTAATGCAGAAGACCTTACCCGTCGTGCTATTCAGATAACTGCTGAACTTAAAGCTGCACAGCAGACCATTGATAAGCTTAATTCCAAGCTTGCAGGTTCTGCGGCTGATGAATTACTTACAAAAGCTGTTCCTATGGGTAATATCAAGGTTATTCTTGAAAAACTCGAAGGAATGACACCGGATGCGGCTCGTGAG
>CAYRPK010000273.1:0-1856 GCA_964426175.1 uncultured Eubacteriales bacterium
ATATCAGTCCATTCGTAATTCTCACCCTCAGCGGCGGCAAGAAGGTTTTCAGCAGTAGTACCGATACCTCCTAAAAGCTTAAACCATATTTTAGCATGTTCTTTTTCGTTATCTGCAGTTTCCTGAAAAATAGCTGCTATCTGCTCATAGCCATCCTTCTTTGCTTTACTTGCAAAGTAAGTATACTTATTTCTTGCCTGAGATTCTCCTGCAAAAGCCGCAAGAAGATTTGCTTCAGTTTTTGAACCTTTAAGTTCGGGCATATTAATCACCAATTCCTTTCAGTTTGTTTGTTTGTTTAATATTATCATATCCAAACCATGATGTCAAATATCTTTTATCAAATTTTTACCAAATTTACTGCTTTTAAACATTAAATCAAGAATAATCAGTATCTATTTTAACAACGGCAAAGTATTTTTTATCCAGCTGCTCAATTTGATCACATATTTGCCTTTTTACCGTATCTGCATCCAGCGAATGTGGGATAACTGCATCAAAAATCAAATTTGTGTGCGTTGGGCCGCTTACCATGCGAAAATCGTGTATAGTAATTGCAGAATTTATTTGACGTACTATCCCTGAAACGGTATCACGCATTTTGCAAACCTCATTATCTGTCACATTTAACGGATCCATATGAATGACCGCTTCGCAATCAAACTTGACCTTTAACTCGCGCTCTAAATTATCAACCGCATCATGCATAATATTAATATCGCCGTCGCAAGGAACCTCCGCATGGAATGTTACCATCCTTCTTCCGGGGCCGTAATCGTGAACGACTAAATCATGAATACCGATAATTTCTTCATATTCCAAAGCTGCTTTCTCTATCTTTTCAACAAATTCCTTTTCAGGTGCCTGACCAAGCAGCGGAGCCATAGTTTCTTTTGCAGCCCTTAGTCCGGCAATAACAATAAATACAGATACAAGCAAGCCGCACTGTCCGTCAATTTTCAGATTGGTAAAATGATTAATAAGCATGGATACAAGGACAATTGCTGTTGTGATACAATCGCTGATACTGTCGGTAGCGGTTGCACGCATAGCAGATGAATTGATTTTAATACCTATTCTGCTGTTATAAAAAGCCATATATAATTTTCCTAAAACCGAGACGGCAAGGATAACTGCAACGAGCGTATCAAAATGAACATCTGTGGGATTTAAAATTTTATCAAATGAGGATTGCGCAAGTTCAATTCCCATTGTCATAATAAGAAATGAAACGAGCAATCCGGAAATATATTCCATTCTTCCGTGTCCGAATGGATGCTCATGGTCAGGCTTTTTGGCAGAAAGTCTGAAGCCGATAAGGGTAATTAGGGATGAACCTGCATCAGACAGGTTATTAATTGCATCTGCGGTAATAGCAACAGATCCGCTTAAAGCTCCTGCAACAAGCTTAAAAGCGAAAAGAAGTATATTTAATACGATTCCTACAACACCGCATAAAACTCCGTATGCTGTACGTGTTTGTGGATTATCTGTATTTTCACCGTTCTTGATAAATATCTTTGCAAGTAATCCTACCATCACAGTCCACCCTATTTCTGATTGATTGTATTTAATAATAGCATATTATACATTCAAATTCAACACTTCGCTCACATGAAACCTGCTTGACAAATTAATAATTATATTGTATCATATGTACCGCAACAAAATATGTTTCCGTAGCTCAGCAGGATAGAGCGACCGCCTCCTAAGCGGTAGGTCGGGGGTTCGAATCCCTTCGGGAACGCCAAAAAGCACGTGCCACCGCAAGGTGGTGCGTGCTTTTTAGTTCTCGCGAGGGTGAGCAGAAACCACGTTAGTTTTCACGTTTTTACCATATCTCTCATAAACAAGAC
>CAYRPK010000274.1:0-1854 GCA_964426175.1 uncultured Eubacteriales bacterium
ACAATATCATATGTGATGCCTGATGCATCAACATCACGGGTAACGGTAGCAGCTACATCAGTCCAGCTTTCACCATTGTTTGAAACCTGAACCTTGTATCCGCTCTGAGTTGCTCTTGCGGTCTCCCAATAGAGGAACATAGTATTAAATTCAGTAGCAGTACCGAAATCAATTCCTGCGTAAGCGGCGTATCCGTCCTTAACTTCGGTGCTGTTCTGCCATCTGGTGCTCATGTCACCGTCATTCATATTGGTTGCAGCCATGCTGCCTTCGGAGTCTGCGATAACATCCTTACTTAATGCTAAGTTGTCACCGTAGATTTCCTTACCCTGAACGGTAACTGCAACTTCTTTGGAAATAACAGTATCGCCAACTTCAACAGAAGCCGTAATAACAGTTTCGCCCGCAGTAAGTCCCTTGATAACAGCGGTCTTGCCGTTGGAGGCAACATTAACTATACTTTCATCCTCAGCGGTAAAGGTAATAACATCAACATTATCAGCACCTACTAAGGTTGCATCAAGCGTGGTAGTGATACCTGCAGGAACTGCAATTTCAGTAGCTGAAACTTCGATATCGGTGGGAAGGGTGTACTGCTTATCAAGACGGACATTTGCACCACCGTTTGCCTTAAGCTCAACGTCGATTACATCGCCCTTTTGTACGAGCTGATAACGGATACCCGAAACATTGATATCGTCGGTATCGTAGAAGATAGTCGCAAGATAGGTTGCGCCTTCATCAAGGAAGTCAAGCTCAAGGCTCATGTCAACAGCAGAGGTACAAATGGAGGACATGTACCATCTGTCTTCATAACGGCGAGCCATTGTGATGCTCTTGCCGAGCTCGGCATTTACAAGCTTTGTTTCATGCCAGCGTGAGGGCAGATCGGTAAACCATGCGGTAAGAACGCTCTTTGCAAAATCTGCGGGGTATGTGGAGATACACATGATACCGCTTTCACTGATGATGGGCATTGCTGAGGATTGGTTAGTGGTATACTGACCATTCTTAGCAAGAAGCTGAGGAGTATAGTCAGCAGGACCGACTGCGCCGCGTGCTAATGCGAGAAGTACGTTGTTAAATGCGTTGGTTCCGCCGCCGTATTCACAGCCTAAGATACCTTCGCGGGTAAGAACGTTAGGATAGGTTCTTCTTTCGCCAGTTGCTTTGTTTGCACCGTGCATGTTAACAAGAAGATGATTTTCTGCACAGATCTCAGAAATTCTTATCATATTCTGGATAGTTCCCTGACTCTCAGAATTAAAGAAGTCAACCTTGATACCCTTAATACCGTTTTCGGCAAGGATCTTAAGATTTGTTTCTGCCTTGGCAGCAGTATTTACATCCTTATTATCAAGCCAAGCGAGAACCTCAATTCCGCGTTCATTTGCATAGGTGACTACTTCATCAAGCCAATCGGGAAGAATAATGGTATCTGTTGCGTCAAATTCTGCCCAGCCATCATCCATGAGGAGGTATCCCCAACCCATTTCGGCAGCCTGATCAATATAAATCTTAAATTCTTCAGGATCGTCGTTTACCTGGCTGGTGAGCCAATCCCAAGAGGTAACCTTACTGATTACCCATTCATCGGCATCTTCAACAACGCAGGGATCGCTTAAGTTTTCAAAGGTCTGGCACTCTGCAATGGTAGCAGCGTCACCGATAACCGCAACTCTCCAGGGCGTTTCAAAGTCGCCGGTTACAGAAAGTCTGCTGTCAACGGGAGTTACCTTTGCAACACTGTTTGAGCAATTAAGTGAGCTTCCACTGTAGTTATTGCTCATATCTGCTTCGTTAATAAGAACCAAAGTTCCGTCAGATGTTTTATAAAGGAAGCACATACCCTTA
>CAYRPK010000275.1:0-1847 GCA_964426175.1 uncultured Eubacteriales bacterium
GAAAATATCCGTGACTGGTGTATTTCACGTCAGATCTGGTGGGGTCACCGTATCCCTGCATGGTATTGCGACGATTGCGGTGAAATTACCGTTTCTGAAACCGATATTACAGTCTGTCCTAAGTGCGGCGGTAAATTAAGACAGGATCCCGATACGCTGGATACCTGGTTCTCATCAGCACTTTGGCCTTTCTCAACTATGGGTTGGCCCGAGGAAACTGAGGAATACAAGTATTTCTATCCGACAGATGTTTTAGTAACGGGTTATGATATCATCTTCTTCTGGGTTTCCAGAATGATATTCTCAGGCATTGAGCATACGGGCAAGGTGCCGTTTAAGACTGTACTTATTCATGGCTTAGTTCGTGATGAGCAGGGCAGAAAGATGAGTAAATCTCTCGGCAACGGTGTTGACCCCTTGGAGGTCATTGCTGAATACGGTGCAGATGCACTCCGCTTTAACCTTGTTACGGGCAACGCCCCGGGTAACGATATGCGTTATCTCCCCGACAAGGTTAAGGCAAGTGCTAACTTTGCAAATAAGATTTGGAACGCGGCACGCTTTGTTCTTATGAACCTACCTGAAGACTTTGTTATCCGTGATGACCTTACTGATTTAACAAGAGAAGATAAATGGATTCTTAACTCCTTAAATGAGCTTACTAAGGAAGTAACCGATAATATAGATAAATTTGAGCTTGGTATTGCCCTTGCAAAGATTTACGACTTCATGTGGGATAACTTCTGCGATTGGTATATTGAGCTTTCGAAGCCTCGTATTTCAGCAGGGGAGAACGGAGTTTTGCAGGTACTTGTTTATGTACTTAAAAACACCCTTAAGCTGCTGCATCCTTTCATGCCTTATCTTACCGAGGAATTATGGCAGGCTATTACAGATGACGGTTCATCTATCATGGTTTCAGCATGGCCTGTCTATGACGAGGGTATGGTATTTACCCGCGAAGCAGCAGAAACTGAGCGTATGATGGAAGCTATCAGAGCAGTCAGAAGCCGCAGAAGCGAAATGAATGTAGCACCTTCCAAGAAAGCGAAGCTTTATATCGAAACCGAATTTGAAGAAGAGTTTAAAGCGGCGGAAGCATTTTTTATTCGTCTTGCGTCAGCATCTGAAATTGAACTTGGTAAGAATTTTGATTTAAAGGATGCAGTAACTGTTGTTTCTGACGGCGCGAAGATATATATTCCACTTGATGAACTTGTTGACAGAGAAAAGGAAATTGCACGTCTCACTAAAGAAAAGAATACATTGGAGGCAGATATTGCAAAGCTTTCGGCAAAGCTTTCAAATGAAGGCTTTGCCCGAAAGGCTCCTGCGGCAGTAGTAGAAGCTGAAAAAGCAAAGCTTGCGGCGGCGGAAGAGAAGTTATCCAAGGTTAATGAAAGCTTGGCGAAGCTTTAATGCAAAGGATAACTGTCATAGCGGTGGGCTCGCTTAAAGAAGCCTATCTGCGCGATGCCGTAAACGAATACTCCAAGCGGCTGAAAAATTACTGCCGCTTGGAGCTTATCGAGATAAAGGAAAGCCGCTTGCCTGATGCTCCGAATGAAAGTGAGATTAAGTCTTGCCTTGCTGATGAGGCAAAGAAGATTGCCGCACATATTCCGCAAAGCAGTGATATTGTGTCCCTTTGTATTGAAGGAAAGCAGCTTTCGTCTACTGAACTCGGCGAATTTATCGCTGAAAGTGCAGTAAAAGGCAAAAGTGATATCACTTTTATAATCGGCGGCTCCTTTGGCATTGCTGATGAAATTAAAGCTAAATCTACTCTTAAACTGTCCTTTTCGAAAATGACCTTTCCGCATCAGCTTTTCAGGGTAATGATTTTT
>CAYRPK010000276.1:0-1838 GCA_964426175.1 uncultured Eubacteriales bacterium
ATCCGCAAGTACTTTGTGCTTGACGAAACCGATATTGAAGCCCTTCACACGATAGAAGAGTACAACAGTGAAACAAATACCTATAAAACAAACCGCACAGGTATTGGTGACAGCACCACATATATTCCCTACGGTTACACTGATAACGGTGGTGATACTTATACATTCTACGCCTTCTATATTGATCAGGCTGATATCGATGTTAATTATTCTCCTAATGAAAATGAAGTTCTAAACCAAGATTATACCATCTATTCCGGATCATATTGCCAGATATTACACATTCTCCGCACTACACTTTCTTATGACGGACAATATGTCCGATTCCTTTCATACGAAAGAAATGTAACTGAAGTTCCCGATGAATCTGAAGTTATCCGTCCTGAGGGTTCTGTAATCAATAGTTACCTCGAAGACTTAAATATCTATTCATACGATACAGTTTTTCCGAATAATACAATAGTCACAATCAATCCTGTCAATAATGAAAGCGGTATTAAGGATATTAATGATGCTCTTCCCGATACAACTGTTATTTCAGCCTTTGACATCAGTGCAAACAATAATGATACAAGCATTCAGCCTGACGGACCTGTTTGCGTGCGTTACTATATTCCCGAGGATTATGTCCCAGAAACCCAAAGCTATAACATGTATTATATTGATGATAACGGCAATGCGGAAAAATTGTCAGCAATAATTATACGTGATTCCTATAGCATTTATGTTATCTTCACAATTACTCATTTCAGCACATACGCATTAGTGCTCGAGAATATTCCTCAGGAGCAAACCGCACTTGATATTGTCGATTATAGCTTTGTCTACGGCATCAAATCAGGTGATAACCCCTCAGATTATTCCGCAGCAAAATTTGTTAAGAACGATACTGCTCTCAAAAATGATGAATTAATAGGCACCGGCTGCACAGTCATGTTAAACAGTTATCAGGAATATACTGCAATCGTTATGGGCGATCCCTCAGGTGACGGCGAAATTAATTCTACCGATTTTATGCAAATAAGACGTCAATTCCTTGGCATCTATGCAATGGATGAAGCACAGTCACTCGCCGCCGATGTAACGGGTGACGGTACCATAAACTCCACAGACTTCATGCAAATAAGAAAGCACTTCTTAGGTGTGTTTAATTTATATGATTAAATACTAATTTTGCAAAAAATACCATCTCCCCTAAAAATGGAGATGGTATTTTTAGTTGACACTACAATCGTAATGCAGTATAATATTCCCAGTAAAATATTGGGAGGACAATATGGGTTTATCTGAGATATTTGATATGGTAAAAACAATTCTTTCATCAATTTTTAGCGGTTTATTTTCAGCAATAGGTCAAGTGTTAACAAATCCAATCGTATTATTCTGCATCTTGATTTTAATAATCATCTGTTTTATCAAGAATCAAAATTATAAAAAGAGTACCTATTATCAGATAACCAAGACTTCATATATTCCGCTTAGATTTGATGTTGGTAAATACGGTGAATATCTGACTTTCAAGCATTTGCGACATTATGAAAAGGAAAATTGCCGGTTTCTTTTTAACATATACATACCAAAAGATAACAGTGAAACGACCGAAATTGATGTTATGATGCTTTCCACAAAAGGCTTATTTGTCTTTGAAAGCAAGAATTACAGTGGTTGGATATTCGGCAGTGAAACACAAAAGAATTGGACTCAAACGTTACCACAGGGTAGAAAGCGTTCGCATAAAGAGAATTTTTATAACCCGATTTTTCAGAATCGCTCACACATAAAGCATTTAAAAAATCTTCTCGGCGAAGATATACCTATGCACTCAATCATAGTCTTTT
>CAYRPK010000277.1:0-1827 GCA_964426175.1 uncultured Eubacteriales bacterium
ATCACTTGCTCTCAACCTCTTTTCTAAAAGCTTTACAAGCATTGAAATAAACATTATCAGAACTATATATACAAGTGCCATAACAAGGTAGGGCACCATGTATTCGTAATTGGAATTACCGATATTCTTAAACGCAGTACAAAGGTCAAGAGCACCTACGAAGCTTACGACCGAAGTTTCCTTTATAAGGGTAATAAATTCGTTACCTAAAGTAGGAAGAATATTCTTTACTGCCTGAGGAATTACTATTTTAAGCATGGTTTGCGC
Source organism: uncultured Eubacteriales bacterium (assembly GCA_964426175.1). Lineage (GTDB taxonomy): Bacteria > Bacillota > Clostridia > Oscillospirales > CAJFTT01 > CAYRPK01. The sequence goes on from CAYRPK010000277.1 coordinate 268, forward strand.
GTAACTAAGTCCCAAGGCTCTGCCTGCCTCGGTTTGACCGTAATCGACAGAAAGAAGTCCCGAACGCATTATTTCAGAAACATATGCTGCGCTGTTAAGTCCAAAAATAACAATACATGCGGCAAGTGATGTTATACGTATGCCCAGCATCGGCAAAAGGACGTAGTAGCCCAAAAGCAGCTGCACGACCATAGGGGTACCGCGGAAGAAGGAAACATAAACTCCGCAAATCTTTTTTAATGCCCGGTTAAATGTATTTCCCTCTGGTAAAATTTTGACTATTGCAATTACCGTACCTAATATTATACCTATAAGAAGTCCTGTAATAGCGATAATAACGGTATTGCGTAAGCCTTCAAGTACCTGCACATATCCATTTTTTTTAATAAGCGTATCAATAAAGGTTTCCCATTTTTGAATAAAACCGTTCACGGGGACACCACCCTAAGTTTAAAATAAAAAGTTTAACCCGGCCATGACACCATGACCGGGTCAGGAAATACTTTGTTTATCAGCCGTTAAAGGAAGCGGTGATAGATTTTGCAGGAGCCTCGTCAATCATAACATACTTGATATTACCGTTGATAAGATCCTGAACGGCCATTGCGCCGTTAGAATAGCCTACACAGGTAACCTTAAATCCGTCAAATCCCCAATCTTCATCACCCTCGACGAAATACTGACCTGTAGTACCCGTCTGAACGCCAATCTTAACATCAGTACCAAAGCCGTTAAGAATAGCGGTTACTTCTTCAGCAGTCTTGCAATTATCAAAAGTGGTGTCATCACTGTTAACAATAAGCATCTGAGATGCAGTATAATAAGACTCAGAGAAGGTTACGAACTGAGTTCTTGTTTCATTAATGGTAAGACCTGCTGCAGCAATATCTGCATAGCCGTTATCTACATTGGTACAAACTGCTTCAAAGTCAACATTCTTGATAACCAGCTCTTTACCTAACTTATCTGCAAGAAGCTTCATAATTTCCATATCAATACCGTAATAGGTATCGCCCTCAAAATATTCAAACGGAGCAAATGCTGCATTGGTTGCAACAACAAGCTGATCCTTAGAGGTATCTTCTGTTGCGGAAACCACACCATTTGGCGTACCGTCGCCAAAATACTTGTTGAGGATAGCTTCAAAGGTTCCGTCGGCCTTTATTTCTTTAATAAGTTCGTTTGTAGCAGCCAAAAGCTCTGCATCGTCCTTCGCAACACCGAAAGCGTAAAGTTCATCAGTCAAGGCAATATCAATAACCTTAACAGAAGAAGAACTGCTGCAAGAAGCGCAGACAAAGAGAGTTGCCGCTGCAAGAAGTGCTGAAATAAGTCTTAATGTTTTTTTCATTGTAGAAACCTACCTTTACATAAAAATACAATTATATTTTACAATATGCGAGTAATATAGGCAAGATATAAAAAATTAAATATTTATTAACAGCAGAGAAATCATATTGCTTGTGAAAAATTTTTTAAAAAATGCCATATCACTATTGACAAATCTGCGAGTATGTTTTATACTATAAAAACCGCGAGTTAATGGGCCATTAGCTCAGT
>CAYRPK010000278.1:0-1812 GCA_964426175.1 uncultured Eubacteriales bacterium
AGTTAAAACTACGTACGGAAAGGTCAAGCTCTTCGATAGTCATTTCAAAGACCTTTTCCTTGCCCTGTTCGGCAGTTTCTACCATTACCTTGGTATTCTGTCCTTCGTCGCTCAAATCTACGAAAAGATTAAGATGCTCAGTCAAAATCTTCGCCGAAACGCTGATAGCTTCCTTAGCTGAGATGGTACCGTCGGTCCAAACCTCAATTGCAAGCTTATCAAAGTCGGTTATCTGACCGACACGCGTATTTTCAACTGTATAGTTGACCTTTACAACAGGAGTATATATGGAGTCGGTAGCGATAACGCCGATATCCGATTCATATTCCTTCTTGTTGCGCTCGGCAGAGACATAGCCGCGTCCGTGTTCAAAGGTAAGCTCCATATAGAATTTGCCGCCCTCTGCAAGAGAGCACATATGAAGCTCAGGGTTGAGTATCTTAATGTCTGCATCGCATTCAATATCGCCTGCAGTAAGCTCACACTCACCCTCACCCTTGAGTATTACTCTCTTGGGTTCTTCACAGTAAAGCATTGCAATAATGCTCTTTACGTTGAGTATAATTTCCGTTACATCCTCCTTAACGCCGGGGATGGTGGAAAATTCATGCTGTACACCTTCAATTTTGACGCCGGTGACTGCCGTTCCGGGCAACGACGAAAGAAGAACTCTTCTAAGGCTGTTGCCGAGTGTCATGCCGTAGCCGCGCTCTAACGGATCAATTACGAATTTCCCGTATCTTCCGTCTTCCGTCAGCTCTGCAACTTCAATTTTCGGCTTTTCTATCTCTATCATTATAAAACCCTCCTTGATTAATAAATTGGGTGGTATCCGCTATATTTCAAGCGGCCATGCATAGAGGGAAACGATTACTTGGAGTACAACTCAACGATGAGGTGTTCTTCAACCTCAAGGTCAATCTCTTCTCTGGTGGGGAGTCTGAGAACCTTACCGGTAAGTGCTTCCTCATTCTTTTCAAGCCATGCGGGAACATTGCGTCCGCTGCCCTCGATTACAGTCTTGATCTTAACGCTGTCACGGCTGGATTCCTTAATTGCGACAACATCGTCTGCCTTTAAGAGCATGGAAGGAATGTTTGCCTTGTGACCGTTAAGAGTAAAATGACCGTGAACAACGAGCTGTCTTGCTTCGGGACGTGATGCTGCCCAACCGAGTCTGTAAACTACATTGTCAAGACGGCTTTCGAGAATCGCAAGGAGGTTTTCACCGGCGATGCCCTGTCTCTTAACCGCAAGCTCGAAATACTTTGCGAACTGCTTTTCAAGAACACCGTAATATCTCTTAGCTTTCTGCTTAGCACGAAGCTGGAGACCGTATTCTGAAACTTTCTTTCTTCCGTCGCCGTGCTGACCGGGAGCGCCTGTTCTCTTGCTGACCGGACAGTTAACTGAATGGCACTTGTCACCCTTTAAAAAGAGCTTTGCGCCTTCGCGGCGGCACTGTCTGCAAACTGCACCTGTATATCTTGCCATATCCTACACCTCCATTAATTAGACACGTCTTCTCTTCGGAGGACGGCATCCGTTATGAGGAATGGGGGTAACATCCTTAATGAGGGTTACTTCCAAACCTGCTGCCTGAAGCGCGCGGATAGCGGCTTCACGTCCCTGACCGGGACCTTTAACGTATACGTCAACTGAACGAAGTCCGTGCTCCATTGCTGCCTTTGCTGCAGTTTCTGCCGCAGTTTGAGCTGCATAGGGAGTTGATTTCTTGGAGCCGCGGAAGCCTAAGCCGCCTGCCGAAGCCCACGAGATAGCATTTCCTGCTACATCGGTAATCGTAACAAT
>CAYRPK010000279.1:0-1812 GCA_964426175.1 uncultured Eubacteriales bacterium
GCTTGACGTTACTGCAAGCGTTTCCACAGACGGTAAAACAATCTGGCTTCATGCGGCAAATCTTTCCATGAATGAAGCGGCAAATATCAAGCTTTCGGTTGGTGATGCCAAAATATTGAGCATTACCGTAAATGAAATCGCAGCTGACATGGCTGATGAGATAACAGAGCTTACTCCTGATATGTTTAAATCGGAAGAAACTACTATAATGGTAGATAGCTTTACACTTAAAAGGCGTCGGTTGCGGCTGTTAAAATAGAGTTTGAATGAAAGGAAGGGCGAATATGACAAAAACCGTACTTGTAACGGGTGCGTCAAGAGGGATCGGTGCAGCTGTCGCTTATGAATTCGGACAAGCAGGGTACAGAGTTATAGTTAATTGTAAAAGTAGCTTTGAAGAAGCAAAAAGCCTTGTAGAAAAAATGCATAGTGATGGTATTGATGCTGAATTTATTGGTGCAGATGTTGCTGAATTTTCGGCTGTGTCGGAAATGATAGAGAAAATCGGTAATATTGATGTGCTCGTCAATAACGCGGGAATATCGCTTGTTTCGCTTATTACAGATACCACTTCCGAGGATTGGAGAAAAGTCATTGCGGCAGATTTAGACAGCGTTTATAATTGCACGCATGCCGCACTCCCTCAGATGATAAAACAAAAAAGCGGTGTAATAATAAATATATCATCCATGTGGGGTGTAACCGGAGCTTCCTGTGAGGTCGCATATTCGGCGGCAAAGTCAGGAGTTATCGGCTTTACAAAGGCACTTGCTAAGGAAGTCGGTCCATCGGGGATAAGAGTTAACTGCGTTGCCCCCGGTGTAATAGATACTGCCATGAACGCAGAACTAACTGATGCCGATAAACGTGCGCTTATCGAAGAAACTCCGTTAGGGCGCATAGGCACGCCGCAGGATATTGCAAAAACCGTGCTTTTTTTGGCATCTGACGATGCATCTTTTATAACGGGGCAAGTCATAACGGTTGACGGCGGCTTGACGGTTTAAGCTGAAAGGATGGTTGAATATGTTTATTGATGTAGCAAAAATTCACATAAGAGCAGGTAAGGGCGGCGACGGTGCCGTTACCTTCCACAGAGAAAAATATGTTGCGGCAGGCGGTCCCGACGGCGGTGACGGCGGAAGAGGCGGCAGTATCTATTTTGTTGCAGATGATACTCTTTCGACTCTGTCTGACTTCAGATATAAGAGAAAATACGAAGCCCAAAACGGTGAGAACGGAGCAAGAAAAAAGTGTACGGGCAAAAGTGCACCCGATCTGACCATTAAGGTGCCTAAAGGCACTCTTATCAAGGATGCCGAAAGCGGCAGACTTATCGCCGATATCTCCGATTACGAGCCCAAACTTATCGCAAAGGGTGGTAACGGCGGTTGGGGAAACGTGCATTTTGCAACTCCCACAAGGCAGGTACCTAATTTTGCTAAGCCGGGAAATCCGGGACAGGAAATGGATGTTGTCCTTGAACTGAAATTACTTGCAGATGTAGGACTTATCGGCTTCCCAAATGTAGGCAAATCCACATTCATTTCGGTAGTAAGTGAAGCAAAGCCCAAGATTGCGGATTATCATTTTACCACGCTTTCGCCAGTTTTAGGCGTTGTCAGGGTAGGGGAAGAGCAAAACTTCGTCATGGCGGATATCCCAGGACTTATCGAGGGTGCAAGTGACGGTATCGGCTTGGGACATGAGTTTTTGCGCCACGTTGAAAGATGCCGACTTCTCGTTCATGTTGTTGATGTTTCGGGCAGTGAGGGCAGAGATCCCATTGAGGATTTTGAAAAGATAAATGAG
>CAYRPK010000280.1:0-1794 GCA_964426175.1 uncultured Eubacteriales bacterium
CCTTATTGATGGTCTCGACCATGTGAACGGGAATACGGATTGTTCTTGCCTGATCTGCAATTGCACGGGTTATAGCCTGTCTTATCCACCATGTAGCATAAGTGGAAAATTTGAAGCCCTTTTCGTAATCGAACTTTTCAACAGCCTTAATAAGACCTAAGTTGCCCTCCTGAATTAGGTCTAAAAACTGCATACCGCGTCCTACATATTTTTTTGCAATAGATACAACGAGTCGGAGGTTGGCTTCGGTAAGGCGCTGTTTTGCCTCCTCGTCGCCCTCTTTCATCCTGCGTGCAAGCTCAAGCTCTTCCTCTGCTCCCAAAAGCTCGACTCTGCCTATTTCCTTCAAATACACCTTAACAGGGTCGTCAATGGCAATGCCCTCAACCGAAAGCGCCTCTTCAAGGTCTCCCTCAACAATAGGCTCTTCCTCTACATCCTCTGCTACAAACACAAGCTCCTCAAGCTTGGGTTCAACCGCATCAGTATCGTCAATTATCTCTATCTCCTGCTCTTCCAAAGCATCATACAGCTTGTCTACCTGTTCTAAGCCAAAGCCACATTCGGTTACTAAATCGTCAATTTCCTTTCTGCGAAGCTTTCCGTTAGTCTTTCCTCGTTCAATCAACGCCTTAAGAGCCATCTTCTTGTCTGTAATTGCCATAAAAATATTACCGTTCCTTTCCATATTGCATCGCAATGCCGCGATATTGTTATTTTTTTCTGTTTCCTATGTTTCCCAGCATCTTCATGAATTCGTCATCAGACATCTCTTTTACATTTGACGCATCTGCAGATGCTTTTTCTTGCTTTATGACCGCGGCACACTGCTCTATTTCTTTTATATCCGCCGCCTTGCGGCTTCTTGCGGTCAACGAAAACATGGATATTCTCCCCATCTCTTCGGGAGAAAATTCATCACCTATCATACCAAGGTCAAAAATGCCATACTTTTGAATGGCTTCTATGGTCTTGCTGTATAATCGCATATTAAAAGCCGTCACAAATTCCTCGGGAGAAATAATTCTTTGCGTTTCCTCACAAAGCTCCGGTGCTGATATCAGTGCTGAAACAAGCGCTTCTTCGGCTGATGCCGCACGTAAGAATTTACGTTTTTCGGGATTAACTTTATCGTTAAATGCCGATATATCGGTAGTCATCTGAGAAATACGTCTTTTTTCTGTGCGATATTTTTTGTTTCTCGCTTCCCTTTCGGCATCTTCAAGCAGTGATGATTTATTGACACCTAAGTTGGTTGAGACCTTTTCGGCATATATCTCACGTTCCACGATACTTGGGATATCAGCAAGCAGCAGGGTGAATTCCTTTAAAAATTCAAGTCTTCCGTCAGTGGACTGTAAATCAAATTTGTCTGCGAGTTTCGTAATACGATATTCCACCTGACTGCCGCTTCTGTTGATTAGAAGGGCAAACTTATCTGCTCCGTAGGTTTTTATGTATTCATCAGGGTCTTTTGCATCAGGGATGGTCAGCACCTTGACGTTAACATCCAACTTTTTAAATATGTCAATAGCACGCATGGTTGCTTTTTGACCTGCAGCATCTGCATCGTAAGAAATAATAACTTCTTTTGCATATCTGGATATCATCCGTGCCTGATCATCAGTCAGTGCTGTGCCGAGAGTAGCTACTGCATATTCAAAGCCTGCTTGATGCATGGCGATTACATCCATATATCCTTCCGCAAGAATAATTCTGCCGTCGCCGTGATTTTTTGCGATATTCATAGCGAAAAGTCCAAGACTTTTTTTAAACACAAGAGTATCCGAGCTG
>CAYRPK010000281.1:0-1773 GCA_964426175.1 uncultured Eubacteriales bacterium
TGCAGTAGCAATACCCGTTACAAGGTTTGTAGCACCCGGACCGGAGGTAGATATTACAACACCGACCTTGCCCGTGGTTCTTGCGTAGCCATCTGCCGCGTGGGCGGCCCCCTGCTCATGGGCAGTTAATATATGCTGTATTTCGTCACTGTACTTATAGAGGCTGTCGTAAACGTGAAGTATCTGACCGCCGGGGTAACCGAAAACAACTTCACAGTTTTGCTCTATTAAGGTTTTTACTATAATATCAGCACCTGTAAGTAGCATCTTCTCAGTCCTTTCCTAATTTAGAAGCAATAAGCTGTCCACATTCGGTACAGCCTATCAGCTTGAGATTTTCCTCCGAAGACATTATATCTGCCGTTCTGTAGCCTTCATCAAGCACCGCTTCAACTGCTTTTTCTATAGCATCGGCTTCCTTTGCCATATCAAAGCTGAAGCGCAGCATCATTGCAGCTGACAGAATAGTACCTATGGGATTTGCTATATCCTTGCCCGCAATATCGGGAGCCGAGCCGTGAATAGGCTCATAAAGTCCGCAAGTTCCCGCGCCCAAGCTTGATGAAGGTATCATACCTATCGAACCCGTTATCATTGAAGCTTCGTCAGAAAGTATATCTCCGAACATATTCTCCGTTACTACAACATCAAACTGAGCGGGATTCTTAACTATCTGCATTGCGCAGTTATCAACAAGCATATCGGAAAGCTCAACATCTGGATATTCTTCCGCAAGCCTATGCATAACCTTCTTCCAAAGGCGACTACTGTCCAAAACATTGCTTTTCTCAACAGAGCAAAGGCGCTTGCTTCTCTTTCTTGCTGTTTCAAAGCCTATTCTTCCTATACGATCAATCTCATCTTCATTATAGGTCAGAATATCAATGGCAGTATTTTTGCCGTCAACAACTTCGGTTTTGTGTTCACCGAAATATATACCGCCTATGAGCTCACGCACTATGATAAAATCTATTCCTTTATCAACAATATCCTTTTTAAGGGGTGAGGCACTTGCAAGCTGAGGCCATATCTTTGCAGGGCGGTTATTACTGTAAACTCCCATTCCTGCACGAAGCCGCAAAAGTCCTTTTTCTGGACGCATGTGACCTGGTACGTTATTCCATTTATCTCCGCCGACGGCACCTAAAAGCACACTGTCTGACTCAACACATTTTTTAAGCTCTTCTTCAGGTAATGGGTCTCCCCATTTGTCGATGGCGCAACCACCCATATCAACATCGGTATAGGTAAAGTCGTGTCCGTAAAGCTCGGCGATTTTATTTAATACAAGTATCGCCTGCTCAACTATTTCGGGACCGATACCGTCGCCGCGAATTACTGCGATATTCTTAGTCATTAGCTTCACACTCCTTTAATGAGGCAAGCAGACCGCCGCATTTTATGATATTCTGAATAAACGGCGGAAACGGCTGAGCCTTATATGTTTTACCTGTGGTGATATTTGTAATGATACCCGTGTCAAAATCCACCTTTACCTCATCGTTTGCATTAATCTCTTCTGCAGCTTCTTCACATTCAAGTATAGGTAAGCCGATATTAATTGCATTGCGGTAGAAAATTCTTGCAAAGCTTTTAGCAATAACACAACCCGTACCGCAGGTCTTGATGACTAAGGGTGCGTGTTCGCGCGATGAACCACAGCCGAAATTCCAACCGGCAACCATAACATCTCCTACGCTGACCTTTTTAACAAATTCGGTATCTATATCCTCCATGCAGTGGAGTGCAAGTTCTTTTGCATCGGGAGTATTA
>CAYRPK010000282.1:0-1771 GCA_964426175.1 uncultured Eubacteriales bacterium
GCAGGGTTTACGGTGACCTTACAGCGCTTTTGATCCTTATGAAGGGAATACCTCTTGCATATAACAAGGATATGCAGGAGGATAAGGAAGCGATTTTTGATGCCTTTGATACAGTTGATATGTGTCTGATGGCATTTACACCCATGGTTGGCACGATGAAGGTGCTGAAAAACAATATGCGCGCCGCGGCGGCAAAGGGCTTTATCAATGCTACTGACTGTGCCGATTATCTCACCAAAAAGGGCGTACCATTCCGAGATGCCTATAAAATTACTGGCAAGCTTGTCGCCGAGTGCATTGAAAAGGGCAAGACTCTTGAGGAACTCACTATTGATGAATTCAAGGTTTCAAGCGAGGTCTTTGAAAATGATATTTACGAAGCTATCAAGCTTGAAAACTGCGTCAGCGGCAGAATAAGTGCAGGCGGCCCCGGAATACAGAGCGTTATGGCGCAGCTTGATGACATAGAAGCTTTTTTAAAAGGAATGAACTAAGATGATAAAATGTGCTGTTATAGGTGCAACGGGTTATGCAGGAGCAGAGCTTTGCAGATTGCTTTACGGTCATCCCGAAGCAGAAATAGTCGGTGTTTCCTCCGTCAGCTTTGAGGGAAAGCTGTTAAGCGATGTTTATCCCTCGCTTAAAGGACTAACAGACCTTCTTTTGACCGATGAAGATACCGCTATTGAAGGTGCCGACGTAGTATTTGCGGCAGTTCCTCACGGACTTTCCGAAAAGCTTGCGGCAAAGGTACGAGAAAAGGATAAGGCGTTTATAGATTTCGGTGCTGATTTCAGACTTTCCGATGAAAATGATTATAAAGAATGGTACGGCGGCGAATATACTGAGCCCGAGCTTCATAAGGAAGCTGTCTATTGCATCCCCGAGCTTTTCAGAGAAAAAGGAAAGGACGCAAAGCTTATAGCAAATCCCGGCTGTTACCCCACTTCAGTCGCGCTTGGTCTTGCCCCTGCAATAAAAGCAGGCTTAGTTAATACAAGGCACATCATTATCGACTCCAAAAGCGGTGTAACGGGCGCAGGCAGAGGCCTTTCACAAACTACCCATTATCCCGATACCAACGAAGCATTTTCACCCTATAAGGTTGCAAGCCACAGACACACTCCTGAAATTGAGGAAACCTTATCTGCCTTAGCGGGAGAAAAGGTAAACATCACCTTCGTTCCGCATCTTTTACCCGTCAACAGAGGCATTGTTTCGACGATGTACTGCGACCTCAAAAAGACTGTTCCTTTAAATTCTGTAATTGATATTTATAAAGAATTTTATAAAGATGAATTTTTCGTCAGGGTTTTAAATAATGGTGAAACTGCCAATTTAAAGACAGTAAAATGCTCCAATTTCTGCGATATATCGCTCCATCTTGACAGCCGCACGAATACCCTCATAGTTGTTTCGACCATTGATAATATGGTCAAGGGTGCGGCAGGTCAGGCGATGCAGAATATGAATCTCATCTTCGGTTTGGATGAAAAAACGGGATTAACCACCGTTCCCACTGCATTTTAGAAAGGATAACTCCTATGAAATATATTGACGGCGGCGTTTGTGCCGCAAAAGGCTATATCGCAGGCGGAATTCACTGCGGTATCAGAAAGAACAAATCCAAGCGCGATCTTGCGATGATCAAAAGTGAAGTCAAAGCCTCGGCGGCGGCAGTTTATACTCAAAATCTCGTCAAGGGTGCGCCTATCACCGTTACCAAGAATAATCTTGCTGACGGTTACGCTTCCGCAGTTATAGTTAACAG
>CAYRPK010000283.1:0-1764 GCA_964426175.1 uncultured Eubacteriales bacterium
AGCACACCCAATCCTTGCAATTATATACTATAATTATATACGCAAAGTTTAATTCTTGCAAGTATTTTTTTGCATTTTTTTACGTTTTTTCGTAAATTTCTTAAAAAAGCTTGCTTTTGCATTTTTTTGCTCACTGTCAGCTTGTGAAACATTTCTGTTTTTGCGTGTTTTGAATTTTTCTTTAACTTTGGTTTTTACAACATACATCAATGCTTTTGATTTTAAATGTACGATTTTTTCGACTTTAGATTTAATCCTTCCCAAAGTCAAGCAATATATGATTAAACCTAAAAACTCAAAGCAAAGCACATATCCGCGGATATTCCCATAAGTAAAAATCAGAAATATGCAATATGTTACAAACGCCGCAAAAACAAAACTAAGTATATCACATACAAAAGTGAAAACTCTATTTCTGCCAAATACGGACACCGCCACGCCTAAAAGCATGCGAAACACGCCTAAAGCAAAGCCAACCGCCACCGACACGCCCACTGTTATAAGCTGAAAGGATAAGGAAACATCCAATTTTTCTTACCTCTCGAAAATGTTATTTGAAAATTTTCTTGAAGAAATTTTCTTTATCAATGCCACTGTCAGAATAAGCAATAGAACGGATATTGCCGTAAACAGATACATCGCCGCTTTCAACCGAAAGCTTGCTCATCTTCATATCACTGCCTAAAATCGTAAGCTTGCCGGCATTTGTTTTTAGTACGACTTCCTTTTCGTCAAAGCTCATTATTTCGCTGACGCCCGAAATTCCTAAAGATTCTCTGTTTTCAAGTATAAGATTATGATTTAAACGGTTTTGCATGGTTTCCATAGTCATATGCTTATCAGACCTTTCTTACCGGTTATACCGGAAAATAATTTATCTGAATAAGCATATGTTTTAAAAACTTATTCTATGACACTATACATTAAAAATGCATCACTTTTATTTGCATATTCGTTAATACCCTCAACCTTTACCTTAATGGGCTTTGAACCGATATTAAGCTCAAGTATATCCCCCGTTTTTACCTCATATGAGGCTTTTGCCACTTTGCCGTTAACAAAAATTCTGCCGCCGTCACAGGCTTCGTTAGCAACGGTTCTGCGCTTTATTAGACGCGATACCTTTAAATATTTATCAAGTCGCATTATTTAATTACCTCTCTCTTGGCTTTATCCCAAAGCATGTCCATTTCAGCTAAAGTCATACCTTTAAGATTTTTGCCCTCATCCTCTGCAAGTTTTTCCATTATTTTAAAGCGGCTTATAAACTTTTCGTTTGTTTTATACAAGGCCTCCTCGGCATCGCAATCCATAAACCGCGATACATTTGTAACAGCAAAGAAAAGATCGCCTAATTCTCCTTCAGCCTCTGCCGCAGTACCCGATTTTAATGCCTCTTTTAATTCTGCAAGCTCCTCATCAACCTTTTCTAAAGCACCGTCGATATTTTCCCAATCAAAACCGACCTTTTTAGCCCTGCTCTGAATTTTTGTGGCACGAACGAGCGAGGGCAGACATTTCGGCAGATCCATAAGGCTTTCACTTTGCTTAGTCATGCCCTTTGTCTGCTTCTTTATTTCTTCCCAATTGGTTAAAACAGTGTCGGCATCATCGGCTTTGACTTCACCGAAAATATGCGGATGACGCACAATAAGCTTTTGGCAAATATCATTGCAGACATCATTTATATTAAAAGCACCTGCCTCCTCCTCCATACGTGCATGAAATACAACCTGAAGAAGAACATCGCCCAATTCCTCTTTC
>CAYRPK010000284.1:0-1754 GCA_964426175.1 uncultured Eubacteriales bacterium
CCCGGCTCCTCCATCCACAGAGTTTACGAAGAAGCAGATAAGCTATATTCTGAGGTTTTGGCAACCAGTGAGGGTATCAGAGGCACCTGCAAGGCCGTTATCGCAGATATCAGCCGTGATATGTGTCTTTTCAACTCCCTTTCCTTTGACCGTACCGCATTGATTGAGCTCCCTTATGACTTTAACGGCGCAAAGCTTGGCAATACAGAGCTTCCCACACAGTGTATAGGCAATCGTCTTTACACCGAGGTAACGTTGCCTCAATGCAGTTATGCCACGCTTTCTGATTCACTGCCCTTTGAAGGTAAGGAAACCAATGTATTTGCCGAGGTTGACGATAATTACGCACTTTTAGAAAATGACCTTATCCGTGTTATTTTTAATGAAAAAGGTGCAATCACTTCAATTTACGATAAAACTGCCGCACGCGAGCTTACACGCGGTCTTTGTAATGATATGAAGCTTTATAAGGATATTCCCAACCGCTATGACGCTTGGGACATAGACCTTTCATACGAGCAAAATCAGGTTGAAATTACAGACAACGCAAGCTTTGAGCTCGTCACCGCAGGTGCTCTTATCGGTGCTATCCGCATTACCCGTAAAATTGGCTCATCACTTCTTATTCAGACTGTTTCACTTCGCAGAAATACAAAACGCGTCGATTTTGAAACGACTGTCGATTGGCACGAAACTCACAGGATGCTCAAGGTCGCCTTTGATGTTGATTACATTAACGACGAAGCAATTAATGAAATTCAGTTCGGTTACGTAAAGCGTCCCACCCACCGTTCAAAGCAGTTTGACCATGACCGCTTCGAGGTGGCAAATCATAAATATACCGTCTTAAATGAGGATGGACGTGGCTTTGCTGTGCTTAATGACTGCAAATACGGCGTAAATGTTCTGGATACTTCAATAAATCTTACTCTTTTGCGTTCCCCCGTGGCGCCTGATGAAACCTGCGATAAAGGTACTCATACCTTTACCTACGCTTTCTTCCCCTATGAAGGTACTTTTGCTCAAAGCGGCGTAGTTCGTGAGGCATATGACCTTAATATTCCCGTGGAAACAGCTATGGGCAGCGCAGACGGTCAGGTTCTTTGCATCTCCAACGACAGTGTTGTGCTTGAAGCCTTAAAGCCTGCAGAAGACGGAAGCGACGATTACATTCTCCGTCTTTATGAAGCTTGCGGCGGTAAAGCACGAACCAACGTTACCCTTAATCTGCCATTCTCGCGTATTTGTTTGTGCGATATGCTTGAAAACACAGGGGACGAAATTGAAGTCCGTGACAACACCTTCACCCTTGATTTCGGTAAATTCGAAATCAAGACGCTTAGGGTAACTCCGAGATGACAGCAGCATTTATAACATTGGGCTGTAAGGTCAATCAATATGAATCCGAGGCTATAAAAAAGTGCTTTGAAGAAAAGGGCTATACAGCCGTAGCTTCCGACAGTATTGCCGACGTATATGTAATTAATTCCTGTACGGTAACCTCTGTCGGTGATAAAAAGACCCGTCAGACGGTACGACGGGTTCGTCGGCAAAATCCCCAAAGCATTATCGTTCTTTGCGGTTGTTTTCCTCAGGCATCAATGGAAAGTGCCTCAAAAATAGCTGAAGCAGATATTATAACGGGTACTACCGACAGGCTAAAAATTGTTGACCTCGTTGAAGACTTTAAAATCAGCCGTAACCCTATTTTAAAGATAAAAGAAAATAACCGTGACGAGATTTTCGAGGAAATG
>CAYRPK010000285.1:0-1726 GCA_964426175.1 uncultured Eubacteriales bacterium
CAGCTCGGCGTACTGTTTCAAGGCTTCATCAAGCTCGGCAGAATACTTTTCCTCCTGCACGGATAGGGAAAAGGACCTGGGTAAAGGTATAGTCCCCAAACCATGATTTTATTACTTCTACAACCAACTGCCAATGAAATAAAGTATACCGTCCATTAAGCCCTGCAGGTATCAATATCATTATTCCAAGGACACCCCAGACGGCAAAGTGCCACTTTGGTGGAAGCTTATCCTTAAACAATCTACTAATATGTATATCCGCAGCGAGCTTTGTTTGGGAGACACCCTTTTGCAATCGAAGCTCTCTTAATTTTTCGGAAAATTCCATAATCATACCTCCGTTCTGTATATTCATTATACTGCAGCGACAGAAACAAATCTACACATGAGGCTGTTACTTTATCCTGTTGCGTTGTTACTTATGCAAAAAGCGCCGACGAAGCAACATTTTTATACGCTTTTAACTCTTTTTTGTTAAAACAGACCCAGCAAAAGAACCGATAAATACATGCGGAGCAATTCTTACAAAGAACCATAAATCGACGGGTAAAACAACGATAGTGATATATTCGTTACAATAATGTAAAAGACAGCATAGCCATCGTAGACTATGCTGTCTTTTCGGTTATCCTACTCGGTTTGCGTAACAACTCCGTTAAGGACATCACGCTTTTGCTTGCCACAGCTTGTTTTTATTCTGCGATAAACTTTATCAAATCATCAAAATTGCCATGAGGATAATTCGAGATATCTATTCCTCTGTCTATAAGGCAGTCAGTTATCAAAAAGACTTTCATGCCTGACTTCAGAGCGGCAACATCCTCAACAGCGTCGTTACCCACCATAAGACATTCCTCGGGTTTTACTCCCATTTTTTCGGCGACAGAGCTGTAATACTTTGGATTTGGCTTGCAAAAATATGAATTTTCGTAGGTAGTAATAATCTCAAAATTATCAGGCTCTAACCCCGCCCAAAAAATTCTTGCTTCGGTCGCAATTTTAGGGAAAACAGGATTTGTAGCAAGTGCAACACGGTAACCTTTATTTAAAATTTCATTTACCGCCTTTGCCGCGGCGGGATTATACTTGCAAAAATCCTTTGCTTTCACAAAATCGGTGCGGTAATAATTGTCAAAAACATCCTTATCCTTTGTGGCCTCCTCACCGTAACTATCAGCGAAGGCTTGCCAGAAAACATCTTCATTAAGCATGCTTCCGTCATTTCTGACCATCGCCTCTACGCCTGCATTGATACCTGCAATAAGCTTAGCAGGCTCGTATCCGTGAGGTGCAAGAAAAGCGGCTAGGCTCTTAAAATAGCATTTTGCAAATCCGTCCTGCTCCATCGGAAGCAAAGTTCCGTCAAGATCAAACAATACCGCTTTTATCATTCTGCCGTTTCCTCAATAATTTTGACCGTCTTGATTTTGGGCTGATATCCGTCCTTAACTGTACCGTTAGAGTCTATAACGGGAGTATTTGCACATATGCTGTCTACTACCTCGATACCACTTGTTACATATCCGAAGGCGGCATACTGACCGTCAAGATGCGGTGAATCCTCATGCACAATAAAGAACTGCGAGGATGCACTGTCATATGCATTTGAACGTGCCATGGAAATAACGCCGCGGACGTGCTCAATATTATTCTCAACACCGTTTGCGGAAAATTCGCCCTTGATCTTATTTTCACTTCCACCCATGCCTGTTCCCTCGGGGTCGCC
>CAYRPK010000286.1:0-1669 GCA_964426175.1 uncultured Eubacteriales bacterium
TTTGCATTTGAAATAAATCATATACAGTTTGCATTATTGAATAAAAGCCATTTACTTTTACATTTTATTGTGTTAAAATATTAATACTAAGTCCCGAGAGGAAAGGATAGGTATTAAATTATGCTTGAAAAGATACGCGATGAGGAGCTTGACATCCTCTTTAAAGCAATACTTTCGCTTAAGACCCTTGACGAGTGCTATGCTTTTTTCGATGATCTTTGTACTGTAAGTGAGGTTAAATCTATGTCACAGAGATTTCAAGTAGCTCGCATGCTTATGGATGATGAGCATTACGGCGCTATTGTTGAAAGGACAGGTGCAAGCACAGCAACTATCAGCAGGGTAAAACGTTCACTTAATTACGGTTGTGACGGCTACAGTACCGTTCTTCCGAGAATTAACAAAAATAAGGAATAACTATGAGCGGATATACTGCTTTTGCCGATTTTTATGACAGCTTGACGGCGAATATTAATTATGCCGATCTGGCGGAATTTTATGTAAAATGCTTTGAAAATTTCGGGTGTAAGCCCGAAATTGTGCTTGACCTTGCCTGCGGTACTGGCAATTTAACGGTTGAGCTTGCAAAACGCGGTTTTGACTGTATCGGTACTGATGCTTCAAGTGAGATGCTGTCTTCTGCATTTTTTAAAAAAAATAATGAAAATATTCTCTTTTTAAAGCAGGATGCGGATGAGCTTGACCGATATGGAACAGTTCAGTGCGTGATTTGTAACCTTGATTCTGTTAATCATTTTGAGCCGTCAAAAATATTGGACATTTTCTCTAAAGTATCACTTTTTCTTGAAAAAGACGGACTTTTTATATTTGACGTAAACAGCAGATATAAATTTGAAACTGTGCTTGCTGACAATGTCTTTATCTATGATTTACCCGATGTTTATTGCGCTTGGAGCAATTATTATAATTCCGATGAGGGCATACTAGATATTCATCTGGATATTTTCAAAGAACTTGACGGTGTATACGAGCGTTTTGACGAGGATTTCTGCGAATATTATTATTCTGATGATTATTTACGTCACGTTCTTGATACGACTGGTTTTGAAGTAGTGTCAACAGTAGCTGATTTTACTTTAGATCCACTAACAGATACCACTCAACGAATTCATTATATTACACGAAAGCGAGATTAAAATGAGCAATCTTATTCGAGTTATTTCACGTGACGGTAGCCTTGTCTGCTATGCTGCCGACACAACGGATACGGTAAACAGAATTCATGAAATTCATAAAACAAGTGCGACTATGTCTGCTGCATTGGGCAGAGCTGCAACTGCGGCAATTTTGATGAGCTCCACATTAAAGGGCGATGACGACACTATAACTCTCAGATTTAACGGTGACGGCCCTGGAGGAACAATAATTGCAGTTACCGACTCCTTTGGTTTTGTGCGTTGCTATGCGACTAATCCTACTTGCGAGCTTCCCCTTAAAAGCGACGGACATCTTGATGTCGGTGGTGCAGTAGGTTCCGGACTTATGTATGTTATCAAAGACCTCGGAATGAAAGAGCCTTATTCCGGCACTGTTCCGATTATTTCGGGCGAAATAGCCGAAGATGTTACAAATTACTATGCGCAAAGCGAGCAAATTCCCTCTGTATGTTCACTCGGTGTGCTTGTGGACCGCGATTACACCATCAAAG
>CAYRPK010000287.1:0-1667 GCA_964426175.1 uncultured Eubacteriales bacterium
TATCAACGCCCATTGCGATGTCTGGGGACTGCTCATGTATTTAAGTATTATCAGCACATGTATTGCCGTTAAAGCCTAAAGCATCGTCATTATATCCGATATCACAGATGACCTTTCTTGCAATCTCGGGAATATCCACCTTAGCTGTAGTAGTGATTTCACCCATAATATTGACCATACCTGTGGTTGCAAAGGTTTCGCAGGCAACACGCGCATTTTTATCCTCGGCCAAAATACCGTCAAGCACGGCATCGGAAATTTTGTCGCAGACCTTATCGGGATGTCCCTCGGTCACTGATTCAGATGTAAACAAATATTTGTTCATTTTAAGCTTCCTTTCAATGCAATCAAAAATAAAGGTTCCCGACGAAAAACGCAGGGAACCGTTTCATAAAAATTATGGCTCATCTCTCGGCGTTTCACCGCAGGAATTAGCACCTTGCAAAAATATGCAGGTTGCCGGACATCAAAGGGCCTGTACCCTCCGTCGCTCTTGATAAGCGTATTATCATAATTATTATAATATAGCAAATACCCGTTGTCAAGGCTCAAAGTCGCTTTCCGTTAATTACAGGTGATAATTTTTTGTAAACAATAAAGGTAATTACAGAGCATGCGGCACCTTTTATCAAATTAAAGGGAAAATTGAAAAGAATTATCGCGTCCCAAAGGTCGGAGACAGCAGGATTTATTTCGCTGAAAGAAGCTATTATTTCATTAAGCGGCATCATAGTCTGATAAAACGGAAATATGATGTAATAATTTGTAAAAATAGAAACAACGCCCATTGCAAGAGTTCCGCAAATTAATCCTAATATTGCAAAGCTACGGGTACGGCGGATTTTATATATTATGCCTGCAGGCACTACAAGTAGCGTGCCGAGAATAAAATTTGATAAAACGCCGACATAGCTTGCAGTAGAAAAAGGGAAGTTTACAATATTTTTGATAAGGCAAACAAGCATTCCCCATAACGGCCCGTATGCAAAGGAAATCAGCAGTGCCGGAAGCTCGGAAAAATCAAATTTAATATATGGTGGCATAAACGGAACAGGGAAGTTGAGCATCATAAGTATAGCCGCAATGGCAGAAAAAAGCGCAGTTGTCGCAATTTTTCGGGTATAACCTTTATTTTTCATTTTAAATCAGCCTTTCAAGTTTGTTTGATTTTGAGAGCAAAAATGCCCTGACAATTAAGCCAGGGCATAACACATACATATAAATACGCATGATTGCTTTATCCGGACTGTACCGTCGGTCGCGGAATTTAACCGCAGTCAGCTTTCGCTCTCGGACTTGTCGCAAAATAATGCGCTTTACCGCCGGTGAGGAGTTGCACCTCGCCCTGAATCACTGATATCATTATATGACCGATAATATATTTTGTCAAGAGAAATTTCTAACACTATTTTTAAGCTATTCTCATAGAATGTATGGATAATGGGTGAAAGGAATGGTTATTTTTATGAAGAAAATATCTGTTATAGGCGGCGACGAGCGTATTGCAAGACTTATCGACATTGCGGAAAAACGCGGTATTCGCGTTTGCAGCTACGGCATAGATGCAGGAATTATTAAGGCTTACAGTCTTAGTGATGCTTTTGAATTCAGCAATACTGTCGTTTTGCCGTTACCTGTTTGCAGCGAAAGGAATATTATAAATGCGC
>CAYRPK010000288.1:0-1653 GCA_964426175.1 uncultured Eubacteriales bacterium
GATTGTTTTAATGGTCCTTCAGGTTACGTTTGCAATTTGCTATTCGTATCAGGTCTTTTATATCATATACATGCTTATTCAACCCACCACGGTTTTGAAAAAAGAAGCTGTTCCTCACCGTTTTGCGGTGCTTATCAGTGCGAGAAACGAAAGTAAAGTTATAGGTCAGCTTTTAAACAGCATCAATAATCAGACATATCCGTCAGAGCTTGTTGATATTTATGTTATTGCTGACAATTGTACTGACAATACCGCAGATATTGCCCGTCAGCACGGTGCAAATGTATATCTTAGGAACAACTTGGAACTTATCGGTAAAGGCTATGCACTGGATTTTGCCTTAAAGAAAATGATGAATGACGGCGATTTTGAAAATTACGATGCCTTTATGGTCTTTGATGCCGACAATATTCTTGAACCGGATTATATTGAGCAAATGAACAAGGTTTTCTCGCAAGGTCACAGGGTAATTACGAGCTACCGTAATTCAAAGAACTTTGACGATAACTGGATTACAGGCGGCTATTCTATTTGGTTTTTACGTGAATCCAAGTATCTTAACAATGCTCGAATGAATCTACATACAAGCTGTGCAATTTCCGGAACGGGATTTCTCGTTCATCATGATATTTTTGCTGAAAATGGTGGTTGGAAGCATCATCTTTTAACAGAGGATATTGAATTTAGCATCGACAGTGTCATTAAGGGCGAAAGAATTGCATATTGCCCCGATGCAGTGCTTTATGATGAACAGCCCATCACCTTTAAACAGTCGTGGAATCAGCGTCTGCGCTGGGCAAAGGGATTTTATCAGGTCTTTGCAAAATACGGCGGCGAGCTTGTTAAATCAATATTTACCCGTAAAAGCTTCGCAAGCTTTGATATGCTTATGTCCATTTTCCCTGCGCTCTTTTTGACCATTGCGTATATACTTACTTATGTTGTATGTATAGTATACAGTGCTTGTACTTCAAATTGGATGATGCTTGTTGCAATGCTTAAAGATATGGGAATTATGATTTTCAACTGCTATGCTTTCCTGTATGTTGTGGGAATAATCACAATAATAACGGAGTGGAAGCGAATTAACACTACAGGCAAGCGGAAATTTCTTATGAGTTTTACTTTCCCATTGTTTTTACTTACATATATCCCTATTGCAATTGTTGCGCTCTTCAAAAAGGTAACATGGACGCCTATCGCGCACGGTCAGTCACCGTCAAGAGTTTCAGAGACTGCTGCTGCAACCGTTGAAAGTAATGATAAGGGAAATAATGAATAATTTTTATATTTTTCAAAAAAAGGCTTGCAATTTGTCTTAGGATTTGATACAATAATCAAGCGCCTTAAAAAAGGCGACTAAATTAATAGTATAAAGGAGGTGCAGAATATGGCAAAATGCGATATCTGCGGAAAGGGTGTAACATTTGGAATTAAGGTGTCTCACTCACACAGACGCTCTAACAGAACGTGGAAGCCTAACGTAAAACGTGTTAAGGCTATTGTGGACGGTTCACCCCGCCATATTTACGCTTGCACCCGTTGTCTCCGTTCCGGTAAGGTTACGAGAGCTATATAACGCAAGAGTATTGCAAAAGGGCTCTATAATAAATGTTGGGGTAGCCAAGAAGAGCCTACAGAAAAAAGTAAAAA
>CAYRPK010000289.1:0-1653 GCA_964426175.1 uncultured Eubacteriales bacterium
GAAATGATTTCCGCAGAGGAAATTAAAGTTGGGGATATACTGCGTATTCTTCCGTTGAGATGGTTCCTGTTGACGGTGAAATAATAAGCGGAGAAACAAGCATCGACCAATCAATAATGACGGGTGAATCCTTACCTGTGGATAAAACGGTGGGAGATAGCGTTTTTTGCGGTACTGTTAACCGCTTCGGTGTGGTTGATATAAGAGCTTCTAAAGTAGGAGAGGACTCATCGCTGCAAAAGCTTATACGAATGGTTAAAGAGGCCGAAAATAAAAAAGCGCCTATGCAAAGAGTTGCTGATAAATGGGCGAGTCTGCTTGTGCCTGTAGCATTTTTACTTGCTGTTGTTGCAGGAATTATAAAGCAGGATATTGAGGTTGCCGTAACCATGCTGGTGGTTTTTTGTCCATGTGCATTAGTGCTTGCTACGCCAACGGCAATTATGGCGGCGATCGGTCAGGCAACAAAGCATGGAGTTATCATAAAAACGGGTGAAGCGCTTGAAAAGATGGGTAGTGTAGATACCGTCGCCTTTGATAAAACGGGAACACTGACCTACGGCAGACTTGAGGTTTCCGATATTCTGCCTTTTGATAAAGATACCGATGAAAAAGCCTTGCTTTGCCTTGCGGCGTCGGCTGAAAGTAAAAGTGAGCATCCCTTAGGTAAAGCAATTGTGGCAAAAGCAAAAGCCGAAAAGCTTATGATATCCCAAACCGAGGATTTTAAGATGTCGGCAGGCAAAGGCGTTTTTTCTAAGCTTGACGGAAAAGAGCTTTTTTGCGGAAGTGAGAAATATCTTGAGGAAATCGGTATTATAATTTCCGCTGATATCACACAAAAGCTCGAAAAGCTCAGAGAACAGGGAAAAGCAGCTGTCATTGTTGCAAGAAAAGATGTAATTATCGGTATCATTGCCCTTTCGGATATATTAAAACCTGAGGCGGCGGATATGATGAAAAGTCTGTCGCAAATGGGAGTAAATGCGATTTTGCTTACGGGCGATAACAAAAAAACAGCCGATTATTTTGCTGAAAAGATAGGTATTACTGAGGTCAAAGCTCAGCTTTTACCTGAAGAAAAGGTGCAGAGTATAACGGACCTTCAAAAGCAGGGCAAGAAGGTTTGCATGATAGGTGACGGTGTTAATGACGCTCCTGCCCTGAAAACCGCCGAGGTCGGTGTGGCCATGGGTACAATGGGTAGCGATATTGCTACTCAGGCTGCCGATATTGCACTTATGGGCGACGATATTTCAAAAATTCCATATTTGAAACGGTTGTCTAAAGCGACGGTACGCACAATTAAATTCAGTATTTCTCTTTCTCTTTTCATTAATTTTATTGCAATAGTACTTTCCTTTTTTGAAGTGCTCAATCCAACCACCGGTGCCTTGGTTCACAATGCCGGCTCCATATTTGTCATACTTATAGCAGCGCTTCTCTATGACAGAAAATTTGATAAGCAATAAAATACGCCCTATCAAGGTTAAATAAGCTTGATAGGGCGTATTGATGTTGATTTATTTATCGTAAGTGAATGTCAAAATATCCTGAACATTGCATTTCAAAATAGTACACAGGTCATTTAATGTTACGGTTGTTATGGGTTTATTATGTTTTAATCTGTCAAGCAGACTGCGGCTGATACCG
>CAYRPK010000290.1:0-1651 GCA_964426175.1 uncultured Eubacteriales bacterium
CGCTTTCACGTTGTACGGTTACCACCGACCAAATAATCGAGCTGGTCTGCTCGGAGACACATATAATCGGCGGAAAAATAGACAGCGATTTTTCATACGAGCTAAAGTCACGCGGAGCACGGGTTTCGGATATTATGGAGAGAGAGGATTTTGCAGTTTTAAATGCAATACCTACTGCCGAGGGTGCTGTTGCGGTAGCCATAGATAATACGGATTTTACTTTACATTCGTCAAATGTGCTAATTTTAGGCTTTGGACGCATAGGTAAAGCCCTTACAAGGGTACTGAGCGGCATGGGCGTAAAGCTGTTTGTGGCAGCGCGAAATGAACGGGATTTGGCATATGCATCGCTTTGCGGCGCTGACCCTGTTAAGCTGTCGTCGGCGGATTTTGCTGAAAAATTAAGCCGTGCAGATATAGTTTATAATACTGTGCCGACAACCGTTTTAAATGATGATTGCTTGGCGCTAATGAAAAAAGATGTTCTTATTATAGATCTTGCATCAAATCCAGGCGGAGTTGATAAAAAGGCAGCGGCTGCACGGGGAATAAGGGTAATACATGCGTTATCCTTGCCTGTGAAGTATTCTCCCATTACAGCGGCAAATATACTTGCCGATACGGTACTTAATGCTGCCGAAGTATAATGTTATACAAGGAAAGGAATGATTATAAGAAATGCTTGTAGGATATGCTGTGTGCGGCTCCTTCTGCACACATTCAAATGTCATCCCCGCAGTAAAAAATCTTATTGAAAACGGATACGAAATTCAACCAATAATGTCAGAGGTGTCGTATTCCACAGATACACGCTTCGGAAAAGCCGAGGATTTAAGGAATGAGCTTGAGAGGCTTTGTGACCGAAAGGTTTTTCATACAGTTAAGGAATCTGAACCCATTGGACCGAAAAAATTGCTTGATGCGCTTATAATTGCACCTTGCACTGGCAATACATTGGGAAAAATTGCCGGTGGAATTACAGATTCATGTGTTACAATGGCGGCAAAAGCGCATTTAAGAAATGAAAAGCCGCTTATCCTGGCGCTTGCGACAAATGATGCCTTAGGCGCATCTGCCGAAAACTTCGGAAAGCTTCTTAATATTAAGGGAATATATTTTGTCCCTCTTGGACAAGATGACCCGAAAAACAAGCCAAAATCCATGATTGCTCACTTTGAGCTGATACCGCAGACCTTAAAGTATGCACTTGATGGAAAACAAATTCAGCCGATTTTCAGAGTATGAAAAAAATAAGCCTGCGCGGTTTACTGCACAGGCTTATTTTTTGGCTGTTTATCTGCTTTCGTTGCTTGATACATTGTCAGATTCAGCGATTTCGCTGATGAGCGAGCTTACGTCAGATACACTGCTTACAATACTGTTTGCGGCAGAGCTTACGTCAGCAGGCGATACTGTGGACGAAGTGTTTGGAACAATACTTTCCACATCGCTGACAATGTCACTTACAATGCTGTTACCCGAAGAAGAGGTGGAGCCGGAAGAAACCTTGCCATCCTCCATATTTCCGCATGAAACAGCACAACAGGCAAATGCAAGCATCAGCGAAGCAGCAGCCAAAAGCTTTGATATTTTCATGATGCTTAAACCAAATACCTTTCTTATCATTGATGGCATGATCCATCTTGCTTAT
>CAYRPK010000291.1:0-1632 GCA_964426175.1 uncultured Eubacteriales bacterium
AGCCACTGTTATCGGAGCGATTGAATTTATCATAAGCTATGCCAAAGAAGCTTGGAATTGTCCTGTTATTTTCTATACGGGGACTAAGTACGACAGTATAGCTTACGAAAAAATGGTTGATGCGCTTTTTGAAATCCGAAAAAAGTGGGGTATAGGCATTATTGATTTGTGGAATGATGCTGAAATGAATGCTGTTTCAGAAGCCGCTTATGCTGAGTATATGGATGACCCTATTCATCCCACGCTTTTGGGATATAAGGAATGGTGGACACCGAAATTCGAGGAATATTTAGAAAAAATGATTTAAAAGAAAAGGTTCAACTTCAAGTTGAACCTTTTCTTTTAAAACTGACGTTCGTTGTATTGAGCCTGTAAAACCTTCTGTTCCTGAGACATTTCTTTAAAGGAACGGATAATTTCAATAAATGACATTAATATTGCAATTCCTATATTAACAAGCGAAGTAAAAAGAAAGCTTTCATTGATGATATAATTATCAATTAAAATCATTGGTACTGCCGAAAGACTGACATTTGCCCAGGCAGGCTCAAAGAAGCAAAGATAATAAAGATATATCCAATCGGCAATAAATTGAGAAACAATAATTGTTGATAAAGTGCCGATTGCTATGGTCATAAATTTGGGTTTACCTGTAGGACCTAACATGGTTTCGTATCCGTAACGGATAAAGAAGGGGAGAAATACCGCCATAAATCCATAGACAGAGAGGAAACACCCCAATATAGAACAAATTAAAATGTATATTAGTGAGGCGATAACTGCACCCTTGATTCCGCTTGCAAGCGACGGTTCGGGCTCGTCACGCTGAAATTCCGGCTGAGGAATGTTAAAGTCATAAACGCACTTTCTATGCACCTGCAAGGCTACATTATTAATAAATATAAGCTTAGCCTGTTCATCTTCAAGCGGTTTTAAACAGCAATTACAATGCTTAACACCCAAAGCACCTGCCTTTTTCAATTCGTGAAAAACGAAATATTTATAGTTTTCTGCGAATGAAGCCGCGTGCATACCCGAGGGGAGCAAAACTACAGTCATTTTATCAGTTACACTGAAATTTTCAATATCGTATTCCTCAGCATTTTCAGCTAATTTATTTTCGAATTCGAGCCTACGGGTTTCATTTGAAAATGCAGCCGCAATGCAGAAGTAGAGTCCGCCGGTACTTTCAAAAACAGTTACGGTATAATCCTTTATAACACCGTGAGCGCGACCGCCGTAAATGTAAAGCCCCTGCTTTTTCGCCCAATGGCGGATAAATAATGATAACATATCTTTCTCCAAATAGAGCCTCCGTTTTTAGCGGAGGCTCTGATTTAATATTGTTTACTTGCTAAGCTCTACAAGTCTGTCGTACTTGTCCTTAGCGTTCTCTTCTGCCTTAGCAAAGAGAGCTGCAGCTCTGTCGGGGAACTGCTGAACAAGACGGCTGTAACGGGTCTCACTCTTGATGAACTCATCGTAGCTTGCAGTGGGTTCCTTGCTGTCAAGGGTGAAGGGATTCTTGCCCTCGGCCTTGTTCATGGGATTGTAGCGGAACATATGCCAGTAGCCTGCTTCAACAGCACGCTTCATTTCGGACTGGCTGTTACCCATACCACCCTTAACACC
>CAYRPK010000292.1:0-1607 GCA_964426175.1 uncultured Eubacteriales bacterium
TAATGCGGCGGGATCTGGGTCTTTCCAATCGAGGCTATCGACATCCCATTGAATACATTTCATATTCAGAGAATCAAGCGCCTCAATGAGCGTATTATTGTAGCTCCCATAGGGTGCCCTGAAAAGTGTGGGAGACTTGCCTGTTACTGCTTGAATTTTATTATTGCAAGCGGTAATTTCTTCAATCATGTCTGCTTTTGAAAGCTTTGTCATATCAGGATGAGTATCGGAATGATTCATAATATCATGACCTGCATCTGACAGCGCCTTTACCGATTCAGGGTATTTATCTACCCATTCACCCACGATAAAAAAGGTTGCTTTTGCATTATATTGACCGAGAATATCAATAAGCTGCTGAGTATCTTCATTACCCCATGCGGCATCAAAGGTCAGGGCAATTTTTTTCTCTGTAGTACCCACGTTATAGATAGGTATTTTGCGTGCCTGACCGGCGGTTGCAACCACCTCGGGTACTGCTTTTATTCCGCCTATTATGAGCGCTAACGAAAGTATCACTCCCAAAGCTCCCATAAGCAATTGCCTTTTGTTTAAAACAAGAAATTTCATAAAATTACCTTCCTTACTAAGTCTTAATTTATCTTTATGCTTGTGGACAGGTAAAAATATTAAAATATGTTTAAAAATACCGCATTTATATTGAAATTAAGGTGATATCGGTATATAATGTACTTAATATTTTATTATTACTACAATATTTTGCGGTCAAAGGGAAAATTTCATAGTTTTCCCGTTTTTTTATGAAAGGGCGGTCTATATGAAAAAGGTTGCAGTCATTATGGGAAGTGACAGCGATTTTCCTACTGTGAAAAATGCTGTTAAAACTTTAAAGAGCTTCGGTGTTCCCGTTGAAGTACATGTTTTAAGTGCTCACAGAACTCCTGCTCAGGCGGCGGAATTTGCGTCAAGTGCGGCTGAAAACGGATTTGGTGTTATTATTGCGGCGGCAGGTAAAGCGGCTCATTTAGGCGGAGTGCTCGCGGCTCATACCGTGTTACCTGTTATCGGTATTCCCATTAAGGCTTCAACTTTAGACGGTCTTGATGCACTTTTAGCAACCGTTCAGATGCCAAAGGGTATTCCCGTTGCAACCGTTGCTATTGACGGTGCAGATAATGCGGCTATTTTAGCGGTGCAGATGCTCGCACTTTCTGATGATGTGCTCATGAATAAGCTCATTGAAATGCGCAAGAAAATGACGGCTGAGGTTTTGGAAAAGGATGCCACCATAAAAGTAGAAGTAGAAAGCCTTTAAAAAGAGAGGAATGTTATTATGAAGAGTTTCAGTGAAAGCTATAAGGAAGCAGGCGTTGATA
Organism: uncultured Eubacteriales bacterium; assembly: GCA_964426175.1. Classification (GTDB taxonomy): domain Bacteria; phylum Bacillota; class Clostridia; order Oscillospirales; family CAJFTT01; genus CAYRPK01. Next base: position 1,338 of record CAYRPK010000292.1, read on the forward strand.
TTACTGCTGGATATAGGGCTGTAGAGCTTATGAAAAAGCATATTGCAAGAACAAAGAATGAAGGCTGTCTTGATGATGTCGGCGGATTTGGCGGTTGCTTCGGATTACCTGTTCAAGGTATGGAAGAGCCGGTATTAGTCAGCGGCACTGACGGTGTCGGTACTAAATTGAAGCTTGCTATGATTTTGGATAAGCATGATACCATTGGCATTGATGCGGTTGCTATGTGTGTTAATGATGTTATCTGCTGCGGTGCAAGACCCCTTTTCT
>CAYRPK010000293.1:0-1604 GCA_964426175.1 uncultured Eubacteriales bacterium
ACAATGCTCCGATGGAGGGCTGGTGGGGTATCTTAAAGTCCGAAATGTACTATCTTAAAAAGTTCACGAGCCGCGAATCTCTTGTTTCCGCTATTGAGAATTACATAAACTTTTACAACACTCGCCGCTACCGGAAACGTTTGAATTGCATGACACCTTGCGAGTATTACCTCGCCACCGCTGCGTGACGAAAAATCTCCCCCTGCTGCGCAGCAGGGGGAGATGAAAGAATTTATTCAATTAACATATTCTTTTTGTTTTTTAGCCTGTCTACTTGACAGGGGGCACATTATATAAGTGACTGTGTCATTTTTATCTTTTGACTGTTTCTTTATTATAAAGCGACCGTTATTTAAAAAACTTAAATTTCTTAAGAAGAATAAAAACTATTGCACAGATAATAAAGATAATTCCGATAATGATTTCAAAACCATATGCAACTTCGGCGAAGGGCATACCTACTTTATTAAGATTCATGCCGTATAGTCCGGAAATGATGTTTGGGATTGCCATAACAATTGTAATAGCGGTAAGATATTTCATTACATTGTTCATACGATTGTTAATGACTGAGGAAAGAAGCTCACGGGTACCGTTTAATATATCACGGTAAATACCGGTCATCTCAATAGCCTGACGGTTTTCTACAATAACATCGTCTAACAGTTCATTATCCTCGGGATACTGGCGAAATTTACTGTAACGTGAAAGACGATCAAGAACCGAGTCATTTGCACGAAGGGAGGTTGCGAAGTAAACAAGGTTGGATTCAAGCTCGTGAAGTTCAATAAGATCTGAATCCTCGGTTTTACTGTTGATACGCGCCTCAAATTCAGTACGACGCTTATCCATTATACGAAGGTAATACTGATAAAACATGCAAGTTCTGAAGAGAATTTGATAAGTAAAGCGCAACTGTTTTTTTGTTGATAAATTATTTGCTGTGCCGTTAAAGAAAAATTGCAATATAGGCGTATCAAACTTACAAACAGTTATGATAACATTGCCTACGATAATGATGCCTAAGGGGATGGTAGTATAAGCCTCTTTGCCGCTACGCATTTCAACGGCAGGAATATCCACTAATATGAGAGTATAATCCTTTTCAATATCAACACGTGAGCTTTCTTCTTCATCGAGAGGGGCGCGGAGATCGGCAACATCAAGATGATATTTAGCAGCGAGCATATCGGTTTCATCAGAGGTAGGGTTAGTAAGATTGATCCAGCATCCGTCTGTTGCTTCATCTATTTCTTTTAAAATTCTGTCGTCCGTTCTGTAATATTTAATCATAAAAAAACCAGCCTTTCCGCGGCGTCACAAACTTACGGAAAAGCAGGGGACTTTAATAAAATAAAGTACTGTTCCGGAAAAAGGCGGTAACGCCGAATATTAAATTTAAAATGCATCGGTTAACTCCGCTACTGTCTCCGTCCACAGATTTTCACCTCGTTCAAAAAATAATCTGACGGCAAATAACCGTCAATTAATTCTATCACAATTTTTTATTTGCGTCAATAATTTAATTTATATGATAACCTTTTTTGATATGTGCAGTCGTCAATGATGGGTGACACTTTTCTCAAAAAAATATGATGAAGTAT
>CAYRPK010000294.1:0-1589 GCA_964426175.1 uncultured Eubacteriales bacterium
CTAAAATCGCAATATTCAAAATATTTCCTCCTACGAAATAATAGGTAATAAATAAAACATGACAGTTATGTATATTGCAGTAAAAATTACACTGTCAAATCTGTCTAAGAAGCCGCCGTGACCTGGGATAGTATCACCGAAATCCTTAATCGAATTCGCCCTCTTAACAGCAGAAAAAGCAAGATCACCTGCAGTTGCAACAAACGCACAAAAGAGTGAAACAATTATAAGAAGCGGATAGTTGATTACTGCGTCGGGATTAACAAGCGTTATCACAAAAGCAGCAAGCAGGAAGAGTATCGGTTCTGAGAGGACAGAGCCGATAAAACCTTCAACGGATTTTTTAGGACTGATTTTCGGCGCTAACTTATGCTTACCGAATTTACAACCGACAAAAAATCCTGCTGTATCGGATACAAATCCGCCTAAAAGGCAAAGCAAAAATATTACAAGTGCCTCAATATTAAATTCAGCACCCTTATACACATAGAGCGTTGACCAATATGTCATAGCGCCAAAGCTTATCATTATCGGTAAAATTATAATCGCCGAATAAATGATTTTTATTCGCTTTTCTTTATGAAAAAAGCAGAAAATCAATGACACAACAACAAAGATCAACAACAAAGAAAACTGTCCAAGAAAATACTTGGTTGACATTTCATATTCATTTGTAAAAGATATCAAAAAGACAATGTCAAGTATTTCAGCAAACCAGAAATAAGGGTTTTTAAGTCCTATATCGTTGCATCTGAGTAACTCAAAAATACACACAACGGTGATAAATATTGCAGCTAAAGGAATAAATATACCGAAAAAAGCGTTCAGTACCACAAAAGTTATACCTACCGCGCCGGCAACGCAACCGGAAATTATACGTTTTTTTAAATTCAAACTCCACCAAACCTCCTGTTACGGCGCGCAAACTCATTAAATGCCTCTTCAAGGTCATCTGCAGTAAAATCAGGCCAAAGTATATCTGAAAACCAAAATTCTGAATATGCCGATTGCCACATTAAAAAATTAGAAAGTCGGTATTCTCCGCTGGGACGGATTATTAAATCGGCATCAGGGATAATTGGAGTATATATTCTTTGGCTAATAATATCATCACAGATATCGTCGCACTTAAGCTTCCCTTCAGAAATTTCACGCGCAATTTCTTTTACGGCACTAACAATTTCATCTCTGCCACCGTAATTCATTGCTATGTTTAAAATCATTCCGTTATTCTCATTAAAGCTAACTTCAATTTCTTCAATAAGCTGTTGAATATCCACAGGAAAAGCAGACTTATCACCAATAATTTTTAGTCGAACATTTTTATCGCGATAATTATTAAGTCCGTCAAGAAGATAGTCGCGAAATAAATTCATTATTGCATCAACTTCGGCTTTGGGCCGCTTCCAATTTTCAGTAGAGAAAGCATAGACAGTCAGCATTTCAACGCCTCTGTCGGCACAATAAAGCGAAATCTCTTTAAAGGTTTTTGCACCCCTTACATGACCCGCCTGACGCGGTAAGCCACGTTTTTTAGCCCATCTGCCGTTACCGTCCATGATAATACCAATATGTCGCGGCAAATGCTC
>CAYRPK010000295.1:0-1581 GCA_964426175.1 uncultured Eubacteriales bacterium
CAGGTACAGGTTGTTTCCTGGTACGATAACGAGAACAGCTACACCAGCCAGATGGTTCGCACCATTAAGTACTTTGCTGAACTCAACTAAGATTACAGCAAAATTAAAGGCTACGGAATTTTCCGTAGCCTTTTTGTTATAATCTTAATCTTCCTTTGAAGGTATCCTTTTCTTTTTGCAATAATTCATCTGTAATAGGGGCGTTTGTCTGCGAATTAAGTTTGCTGGCGTTAAGGCTTAAAACATCGCTTAAAGTTAAGCTTGAAACATTACTTGAGACTTCTTCACTTGTTTCAATTTCGGCGGCAGAAGAATTGCCACCAATGCTTGGTGTCTCAGTTTTTCCTATTTGACAACCGCATATAATCAGACACAATGACAGAAGTACGGCTATTAAGGTTTGATTTTTCATAAAAGCTCCTCATTTCAGATCGTTTATGTAAGGTTGTTAAAGCCGGTCTTTCGGTCAAAGCCTATTTCTGCTTCAAGCGATAGTAATTCATCGTCTATTTCATCGATATTTTCAATACGTAGCCTTACCTCCCGATAATTTGGAAATACAATATCACCCTCTAACGGAACAAATGTATATTTTTCACCGTTAATAAAAAAGATTAGATAATAAACTTCCCAATGGCCAATTTGCGGCTCATGTTCGTATGCAGTAACCTCCATCTTTTGTATAACATTAGCCCAACGGTCGATACTCTCTTTATCTGTTATTTCAACAGAATGTTTTATTGCAAAATCATACTCATTTGCATCAGTTATTTTTAAAGTGTCTATCGTTTCAGTGGCAAGCTTATTTTTTATATACGCAAAATAATCTTCATTATATTTTAATTCCTCTTCCGTTATATCTCCAACCCACGAAGTATTAAAATTAAACTGCGACTCAACCGATTCGACAACAGAGCTTATCTGTTTGTCTTCTCCATTTTGCTCAACACGGCATCCGCATAGTACTATGCACAGCATTAAGATTATTGCTGTTATTGCTCTTATTTTCATATAAACTAACCTCCTTAGCTTGCTAAATATATTGAGTTTGCCCATGTTCGCGAGTCTGTATTTGTTGCAGGACCATTGAAAATTTGATCATATGTCCATTGAAACGTGATTCCTGTACCTGTCGATGAACCACTTGGGTCATTAACATAAAATATATATCCGTTTGTTTCCTCTCTAAATCCACATATTACTGACGCATGCCCACCTCCGGCTTCAGCTACTCTATTTATAATAATCGGATGACCGTTACGAAGTTTATCTAAGACAGTACTCATACCTACTGTACCGTAAATCTCAAAATCCTCACCACTGTATTCAAGAACATCCACAATATCTTGAAGGGAACCAGTAACATCTTCATAGGAGTGCTTTATATAATATACAATCTGCGATTGTGTATATGTCAAGCTAGGATCATATGTCTTCGCAGCCATTAAAGCTGATGCCGCCCAGCACCAATTAGATTTTTCTTGCCCGATCAGTGGAGTGTTTAAAACAACTGTCTCGTGAATATACCAAAGCTGATTATTATCAGAAGAGCCGTTATAAGTTGAGACCTGAGCAGCGGTA
>CAYRPK010000296.1:0-1581 GCA_964426175.1 uncultured Eubacteriales bacterium
TAAGGACATCACGCTTTTTCGTCTGCGGCTTTGTGATTTTGGGTATCCCTTAGTTTTATATCGTTAACTCAGTTCATTCGGTAATTTCCTTGTTGGTGGTGCTATTTTGACTTTGAGTGACATTCGTTCCTCGCCATACTTCTGAGATTGGTGCATAAACCATTCATCCGTCACCTTGCCGTTTGCATTATCCTCATAATATCTTTTCAAAAAGTTCTTCCACTTTGCTGATTCGGGCAAGCGACTTTTGAATGATATGATTTTTCGAACGGTATAGGTTATATTGAAGGCGACTGCGGATACTCTTTTCTAAAAAGGTATATCTGGACACAAAGTCATTTTAATAACGGCTCACTGATGTTATCTGTGGCAGATATTCCATTTTTAGGATTTCATTTTACAGGCATTATCGGAATTATTATAATGGATAGCAGAGAATATAGAATTGCCACATATCTTGGTGCACATGTTAAACAAATAAGCAAAAATACCGTTACTGTAAAACAGGGCGAATATCAGCTCACTGCTAAACTCATAGAAAAAACAGCCAGCCGTTACTTAAGGTTTGCTTTGAGGGTTTCGAGCTGGGATTGGAGCTCTTCGGGGAGCTTATCTCCGAACTTCTTATAATGCTCTTCGATCTCAGCTGCTTCCTTGGTCCAGGTTTCCTTATCAACGGTAAGGATGCCCTTTAAGGTCTCGATATCCATATCGAGGTCGGTGAGGTCAATATCATCGGGAGTGGGAACATAACCGATAGCAGTTTCAACTGCATTGCCCTTGCCTTCGCAACGGTCGATGATCCAGTTGAGGACTCTCATATTATCGCCAAATCCCGGCCAGAGGAAGTTGCCTTCGTCATCGGTTCTGAACCAGTTGACGTTAAAGATCTTGGGAGCCTTATCGCCGAGCTTCTTACCCATCTCAAGCCAATGTGCGAAGTAATCGCCCATGTTATAGCCGCAGAAGGGAAGCATGGCCATAGGATCGCGACGAACTACACCGACTGCACCTGCTGCAGCTGCGGTAGTCTCAGAAGCCATTGCGGAACCGATGAATACACCGTTCTCCCAGTTCTTTGACTGATATACCAGCGGAGCGCACTTTGCACGGCGGCCACCGAATACTATTGCAGAAATGGGAACACCCTCGCCCTTTTCAAATTCTTCGGAAATGCAGGGGCAATTCTTTGCGGGAGCAGTAAAGCGGCTGTTGGGGTTTGCGGCATAGGTGGTCTTATCAGCCTTATCATACTGCGAGGGATTCCAAGGATAGCCCTTCCAGTCAATCATGTTTTCGGGTGGGTTCTTATCAAGACCTTCCCACCAAATAGTGTTGTTTGAAAGGTCATGTGCAACGTTAGTGAAGATTGTGCCCTTCTTGGTAGAAGCAAGAGCATTGAAGTTGGACTTTTCGTTGGTGCCGGGAGCAACGCCGAAAAAGCCGTTTTCGGGGTTGATTGCGTAAAGTCTGCCGTCCTTGCCTATTCTCATCCAAGCGATGTCGTCACCGACGGTCCATACCTTATATCCCTTTTCACGGAGATACTCGGGCGGAATAAGCATAGCAAGGTTTGTCTTT
>CAYRPK010000297.1:0-1564 GCA_964426175.1 uncultured Eubacteriales bacterium
TAATTTTCATACTTTTTTATTCTCAAAGCTCACCGCTTTATGAATCAATTACCGTAGAAGCCGGCAGTACAGGTGTAAATGTTTCTCGTTTTGTCAAAAATGCTACTACAGATGCCGCATTTATTACAGATATCTCAGCTATTGATTTTTCCACCCCCGGCGAGTACGAGGTAGAAATCGACATCGGCGGCAACACATATACTTCTGAATTAGTTGTGGTGGATACAACAGCGCCGTATGCGCAGGGTGTTGACCAGTTCATCACCACCGATGAAACTCTCACTATTTGGGATTTTCTTTCAAATCTTTATGATGCAACAGAAGTTACTGCTTCCTATCAAACAGAACCGACCTTTGGCGTTTGCGGTACTACGCGCATTGTCATCAATCTTTCGGATACCTCAGGAAATACCACTGTGCTTTCTTGCAGCTTGACCGTATCTAAGCTAATAAAAGGTATTACCCTTGAGGCTGGTTCACCCCTTCCTGATGCACGGGAATTTCTTTCCGTTGATGCAACCGATGTAGAATATGTAACCGATATGCAAACAGTTAAAACCAACACCGTTAAGGATTATGATATCGTCATCTCTGTTGACGGTGAGGAATTCACTTCAACGTTAAGTGTAAAAGATACTGTCGCGCCTACCGCAACCCCTGTCAATGCAGTTATTTCAACAACACATCTGCTGTCCTCCAACCAGCTTGTTACAGATATAATAGATGAAACCTCTGTTCAGGTTTATTCTTATGATGATCGCCCCTACGGTAAGGTCGGTGTTTACACAATAACCTTAACCTTGAGAGATGAAGGTGATAATACCACTGACTATCCCGTAACTGTTACTATCACAAATGACGAAAATCTTATTACGCTGAGAGACGAATAGCATTAACAGAAATTACGACGCATAAGGGCTCGGTGAACATTATGAATGACAAAAATTCTTTTAATAACAAAGGCTACAGCACTGTTTTAAATTATCCTGATACTACCGTCTTTGATGCAGTTTTACAAAGCGCAAATAAATATCCCCAAAATACAGCCTACGATTTTTTCGGCAAAAAGGTAAATTACACAGTTTTTATCCGCCAAATCGAAGAGTGTGCAAAAGCATTAATTAAGATAGGCGTAAAAAAGGGCAACAGAATAACAATCTGCATGCCAAACACTCCCCATGCGGTAATTATGTTTTATGCCGTAAATAAAGTTGGCGCAATCGCAAATATGGTGCATCCTCTTTCAAGTATCGGAGAAATTTCCCGTTTTCTTCAAATGAGCAAATCCGAAATAGCCCTTACCTTAGACAGCTTTGTTTATAAATTTAATGACTTGCCCGTTAGGCTTGTAATTTCTGCCAAAATAGAAGATTTTTTACCAAAAATAAAGGGCATTGCTTATTCCGTAAGTAATGCCTTTAAGAATAACCGTAAGCCTTCTCCTGAATTAAACATTATTTCTTGGAAATCCTTTATTTCAAGCTGTAAAGGTGTTACCCTTTGCACGCCCGAAGTCAGCAGTAATGATACCGCCGCTATCCTTTACAGCGGCGGAACAACCGGT
>CAYRPK010000298.1:0-1547 GCA_964426175.1 uncultured Eubacteriales bacterium
GTGCAACATAAATCTTTATCAAATCGGTATAACAGATTGCACCGTCATTTACATACGCAAAATTTATAATCAGCTTGTCCTCTTGCTCAATATAGTAGGTATATTTCATATCTGTAATGCCGCGATTTTGCAAATATGCCTCTCCTGCATCAAGTGCATCGCTTACACCGTAATTGGTGCCTGAAATTTGCCTTGCATTATTTACTGTGGATACAATACCACCTGCTTTTGTAACTGCAACGTAAATTTCACCTGAAGTAAATTCATAAAGCGGCAAATTACCGTTCTGCTCACCTATTAGCTCTATCTCCTCCTGTTTTTTGCCAATAAACTCCGCTGCAATACTTTTTGCAGCATTTGCTGAAACTTCTTCTTTTCCCTCAGTAAGCTTTGGCTTTTGAGAGGTCAAATGGTCAGAATACGGTCCATCATAAATCAGCGTTGGGTAATCCTCAAAAGTAGCTTCAATATTGTCAAATCTACCGTCGCCTTCACCCTCCTCATAAAGTCCCGTCAATTCTTGCTCAACCTCATCAATAGTATAATTTTGCACAGAAATGTCATTCATCATATCGGCAATGGATATTGACAGCTCCCCTGCATAATCGGAAAGCTTTTTAAGTGTTGCATACTCCTCATCGGAAATTTCGCCGCCGTTTGCCGTATTCAGTGAAAGCGCATATGTGTATTCACCCACTTGGGATAAGAATTTTTCTGTCTTATCAAGGCGGTTATCGCTGTAAGGCAATGCCGCAAGACATGTTTTTGCCGAGCCTGCCTCTCGCCATACCCGAGCCGACAGCATAACCGCTTGTTCACTCGTCCCTGCATAAAGGCATTTTTCAAGAGATGCGTCAATATTAGTCACATAAGTTTCCAAATCACCAAGTGCCCTGATATATGAATATTCAATCTGAGTTTTAAGTCCTACCGCCTTTACCCAACCTGCAACAGCGATTCCTGCCGTTACAAGCAATACTGCAAACATAAAGGATATTACTCTGATCCTTCCACGTCTTGATAATTTTTTCTTTTTCATTAAAATTTTATTCCTTCCCTGTCAAAGCTTTATAACTAATTCAGTATTTTGGCTAATCAAACTACCGGATATATCAGGCGTATATCATCCTCATCCTCCAGTGTCAAAGAATAATATAAACCACCTTCTCTGAGCTTCCATGAATGTATTTTAACACTGCCCTGTATCCGTTCATTTAGATTTTTTTCTATATCTTGTGCAATATTAGCAAAAATATCCACCGGCATACTTAAGCTTTCGATTTTAGCCTCAGTAAGCTCAGTAGAAAAGCCTTTTTCCTCGTCGTATAATATTTTGACTTTGACCGTGGCCTCTGCTCCTGCAACAATATCCGCAATCATAAGCGCATCATTTAACTGAGGAAATCTCTCCGCAAGCTTATCTGCATTTCCGAGCTTTCCCTTAGCTGTCAATACATCTTCATCGACTATTACTGAGATATCACTTATAAGTCCATCCAGACTTTCCTCAAAATAAGCCGCAATCTCATCCTGCGGCAAGCAGCCCG
>CAYRPK010000299.1:0-1528 GCA_964426175.1 uncultured Eubacteriales bacterium
TAAATGATTTTGTTGAAATGAGCCGTGACGAAATTAATGCGTATTACGGTACAAATGAAAAGGTTTAATGGAGGGAAAATAAATGAAACTTGATAATGTTATTGCAGTAAGAGCCACCAAGACCGTATATAAGGACGGAGATAATGCAGTTAAAGTATTTAATGAAGGCTACAATAAAGCAGATATTTTAAATGAAGCATTAAATCAGGCAAGAGTCGAAGAAACAGGACTTAATATACCTAAAATCAAAGAAGTTACTATGATTGAAGGAAAATGGGCTATCGTTTCCGATTATATTGCCGGTGAAACCTTGGCTCAGCTTATGGAGAAAAATCCTGATAAGTTAGATGAGTATCTTGAACTTTTTGTTGATATACAAATGAATATTCATGACAAAAAAGCTCCGCTTTTAAGCCGTCTTAAGGATAAGATGAACCGCAAAATCTCGGGAACATCTCTTGATGCGACCACCCGTTATGAGCTTCATACCCGTTTGGAGGGCATGCCCAAGCACTTAAAGGTGTGCCACGGTGACTTTAATCCTTCAAATATTATTATTTCTGAGGACGGCACTGCCTATATATTGGATTGGTCACATGCTACTCAAGGGAATGCATCGGCAGATGTCGCAAGAACATATCTTCTTTTCTGCCTTGCAGGTAAAAATGATGTAGCAAAGAAATATATGGCACTTTTCTGTAAAAAGAGTAACACTGCAATGCAGTATATTCAGAAATGGCTTCCTATCGTTGCGGCATCTCAGCTTGTAAAGGGCAACGAAGATGAAAGAGAGTTTTTACTTTCTTGGATAGATGTAGTTGACTTTGAATAAGTAGAATTTATAAAAGGGCTGTGTTAACAGCCCTTTCAGTATGAAAGGAAGGAACCTTATGTTTGAGGTAGGAAAAACAGCAGAAATTACGGTGACGGTCGATAATACTAATACCGCAAAAACTATGGGCAGCGGTTCACTTGAGGTTTTTGCAACGCCTGCAATGGTCGCACTTATGGAAAAATCAGCTTGTGAATGTGTAAAGGATATGCTTGAAGAAGGTACCACTACCGTTGGTACTAAAATATGCACCGAACATATTGCGGCAACTCCTGTAAATATGGAGGTTACCTGCAAATGTACGCTTACAGCGGCGGAGGGACGCAAGCTTTTATTTGAGATAGAAGCGTTTGATAAAGTCGGAATTATCGGCAAAGCAAGTCACGAAAGATTTATAGTCCAAACTGAAAAATTCATAAAGAAGACCTATGATAAGGCGAATGTAAATTAACACATTCGCTTTTTTTGACTTAATTAATCAAAAAAGTCAAAATTTTGATTGATTAAACGAAAGATTTGTGCTATAATCAAATCATTGATTAAAAAATACGTATTATAAATAGTGCGGTTTTAGAAAGAAGTGTATAAAATGTCAATGGTAACTTTGAAGGATGTAGCGGAGAAAGCAGGGGTTTCGGTATCTCTTGTTTCTAAGGTAGTTAACAATAAAATGGGCAACTCTACCGTGTCTAAAGA
>CAYRPK010000300.1:0-1513 GCA_964426175.1 uncultured Eubacteriales bacterium
GCATAACGCGCCATATTGCCAGCGCCGTACCTTTAAACGCCCCATGGGTTACTATTGCCTGCTTTGCATATTCAGAGCAGGTAGGGATATACTTGCAGCAAGCTCCCCCTTTGTAGGGGGATATACATCTTTGATAGTAACTTATTAATGCCAGCAATATGCGTTTCACAGCGGATTTTCACTCCGACTGTCAATAACTCCTACGGAAATAAACATTTTTTCAAGTACTGCTGCAACCTGAGTACTTTTTAATTTAGGCGTCAAGCTTCTGCCGACGAGAATAATATCGTAACTGCCCGAAAGCTGGGGCATAAGACTTCTCACGGCTTCTCTCATAACGCGCTTTGCGCGGTTTCGTTTAACTGCATTACCCACCTTTTTTCCGCAGGCGACTCCTATTCGAATCTTTTTCCTTTTAGTGGGCATACAGTACATAACAACCGCCTTGTCCACAAGCGATTTTCCTTTTGAATAAAGACGGCGGAAATCTCCGTTTGCCTTGATTTTGTAAATCATTCAAAACCTCGCCTTTCACTTAATCCGCCTTGTTTAAGGTGCTTAGTGGGTAAGTCTTGCTCTGCCTTTAGCGCGGCGACGTGCAAGGACCTTTCTTCCGTTTCTGGTCGACATTCTCTTGCGGAAACCGTGTTCTGCAGAACGATGTCTTTTCTTGGGCTGATAAGTTCTGAGCATTTAAATACATCCTCTCAAATATTATTATATCGGGCACAAAACCCCAATATACCGTGTAATTATATCAAACAGGAAAAATATTGTCAAGTATTCAAAAGTTACGTTTTTGTGACTGTGCTTAAAATAAGATGTAGTTACTATCCATAACTACATCTTATTTGTAAAATTATTTATAAACTCCAAACTCATAAATTTTTGGACAATACGAGCTGTTGGTTCCTTTTGTCATATTTATGCGCACAAATTGTGCGGATATTTCATCAAAGGTAATCTTCATTTCCGAAACCTGCGTCTTGAGGTTTTCAGGACTTGACGGTACTCGTCCGGAATCGTAATCTTCTACTGTCTGCCCTGGAATATCAAACCATGTTTCTCCATCAACCGAGTACTGCAAAGACAAGCCATCTGCATTACATTTTGTTCCGGATTCCCACATTATTACCGCAGAGGAAAAGGCAGTCTCCTCACCAAAATCATAGCCAACCCAACAGTTTGTTAATGTTGTACCGTTTCTTACCGCTGAATCATTATACTGCCATCCGCTGAAAATAATATTATCGTTAATACTCTTTTTCGTAGCATTACCGTTATAATAATTATATCCTGAGTCAATTGCAACTGCAGACAAAGCCAAATTATCGCTTTCTATCGGCTTTCCAATATCTTCGGCATCCCAGCCGCTTGTCATAACAACAGGCTTAATAGAACCATCCTCGTTGAAATACATTATATCAATAGCACCGCGACGCCTTGCTCCGCCGTTATTGTATCTGTGATAGCAAATAAGCCTAAGATTGTTTTCGTTAATATAAATACAGCT